>DASZJS010000428.1:0-17677 GCA_035947935.1 Gemmata sp.
CGGCCCCACTTACTTGGATGCAACCAGCAGCGGCTTACCGCTGGTATATGCGAATGAAATGATCGTGACGGCAGCACCGGCGACGAAATTGGTGGCGGCTGCCCCCAGTAGCGTTCTGGTCAATGGTCCGTTTAGCCTGAGCGTCGATGCCGAAGACTCGTTCGGCAACATCGTTTCGACCTTCAACGGAAGCGTGAATCTCGCCCTGGGGAACAACCCCGGTAGTGCGACACTAGGCGGGACGCTGACGGTGCAGGCTGTCAACGGTGTGGCCACCTTCTCCGGGCTGATGATCGACGAATTGGGCAATGGTTACACGTTGCAGGCCACTGCCACCGGTTTGACCAAGGGGACCACAGCCGCGATCGACGTGGTAAATGGGAGTACCGCAGATCCTGCCACCTCCACTGTGTCAGTCTCGTCTTCAACTCTAAAGTCGGGTAATTCCATTACGGTCACATTACAGGCAAAGGATTCCGAGGGGAATGACATCGCAAGTGGGGGTTTGACGGTAGGTTTTGCTCTGGGCAGCACCAGTGGTGGCCAGGGGACATTCAGTTCGGTGACCGACAACGGCAACGGAACCTATACAGCCACCTTCACGGGAACCATCGCGGGCAGCAACACAATAACAGCGACGATGGGGGGAGCAGCCGTCACCACGAGTCCACCAGCCATCGCAGTGACCCCTGGCCCGTTCAGTTTGGCGAAATCGATCGTGACGGTATCGCCTGGGGGCGTGCAGTCTGGTGGCACCTCCAGGATCGCGCTACAAGCCAAGGATGCGGCCGGTAACGACGAAACGAGTGGCGGACTGACGGTGGCATTCAAGCTCGGCAGCACGAGCGGTGGTCAGGGAACATTCAGTTCGGTCACAGACAATGGCAATGGGACGTACACGGCGACCTTCACGGGCACGATCGCTGGTAACAACACGATCGAGGCGACGATCGATGGATCCACCGTCACCTCGACAACACCGACCATCACGGTGGCAGGTGGTGCATTCAGTTTGGCAAAGTCGATCGTGACGGTATCGCCTGGGGGCGTGCAGTCCGGCGGCACAACCACGATCACTCTGCAAGCCGAGGACGCGAAGGGCAACAAGGAGACACGTGGCGGCTTGACGGTTGCCTTCAAGCTCAAAAGTACAAGCGGTGGTCAGGGAACATTCAGTTCGGTGACGGATAATGGAAACGGTACTTACACTGCCACGTTCACGGGCACACTTGCGGGTAGCAATACCATCACGGCCACGATCGACGGTTCGGTGGTCACCTCCACCGCACCTTCCATCAAGGTTACGCCTGGTCCATTCAGCCTGGCAAATTCGGTTGTAACGCTGTCGCGGGGAAGTGTGCAGTCGGGAAGTAAATCCACGATCACGTTGCAAGCGAAGGACGCGGCTGGCAACAAAGAAACGAGCGGCGGACTGAAGGTACTCTTCAGTCTTGGAAGTGCGAGCGGCGGCCAGGGGATACGTGGTTCTGTGACCGACCACAAGAACGGTACATATACGGCGACCTTCACGGGGACGATCGCTGGTAGCAATACCATCACGGCCACGATCGACGGTTCGGCGGTAACTTCCACCGCACCTTCCATCACCATCACACCTGGCCCGGTCAGCCTGGCAAAGTCAATCGTGACGCTGTCCTCGGGGAGCATCGCTTCGGGGAGTACTTCCACGATCACGCTGCAAGCAGAGGATGCGGCTGGCAACAAGGAAACAAGTGGCGGCTTGAAGGTGGCATTCAAGCTCGGAAGCGCGAGCGGTGGGCACGGAACATTCAGTTCGGTGACCGACCATAAGAACGGGACATACACGGCCATCTTCACGGGCACGATCGCTGGTAGCAACGCGATCAAGGCCACGATCGGTGGTTTGGCGGTCACCTCCCATGCACCTTCCATCACAGTGACCCCTGGCCCATTCAGCTTGACGAAATCGATTGTGAAGTTGTCCTCGGTGAGCATCGCTTCGGGAAGTACTTCCACGATCACGCTGCAAGCGGAGGACGCAGCTGGCAACAAGGAAACAAGCGGTGGTCTGACCGTACTTTTCGCTCTTGGAAGTGCGAACGGCGGTCAGGGGACATTCAGTTCCATTACCGACAACGGCAACGGGACGTACACGGCCATGTTCACCGGCACCATCGCGGGTACCAATACGGTCAAGGCCACGATCGATGGTTCGGCGGTAACCTCCACCGCACCTTCCATCAAGGTTACTCCTGGTCCGTTTAGCCTGACGAAGTCGATCGTAACGCTGTCGTTGGGAAGTGTGCAGTCGGGGAGTAAATCCACGATCACACTGCAGGCCAAGGATGCGGCTGGCAACGACGAAACGAGCGGCGGTCTGATGGTGGCATTCAAGCTGGGAAGCACGAGTGGTGGCCAGGGGACAATCAGTGCGGTGACTGACCATAAGAACGGGACGTATACGGCGACTTTCACGGGCACGAAGGATGGCAGCAACACAATCGCGGCCACGATCGATGGTGAGGATGTCACCTCGACCGCACCTTCCATTACGATAGGTTGAGGCATCCTGGGCAAGTTCGGCGTTCCTGCCAAACCCACAAAGTAGCCCGCGACTCCGTCGCGGGTCCGCCGCGGAGCGGCGGGCTACAATGACAGGCTCTGTTCACCGATCTTATGGTTTTGTAAGAGTGCTTTTCCGGAGTTCGACCAGCCTGTCCACGGTTCCGCCGGGAAACCGCTCCTGGGTTCCGTCCGGCCACCTCACCTCGTACTCATCGACCTTGTCGGCCAAACCGAGACCGAAGTGCGACACTCCAGGACCAGCCGACAGATAGCTATCCCCCGAGCCAACGACACGGAGCCGTCGTGACCCGCCAGTCCTTACTACCACTTCGGCCCCGATGGCGTCCCGGTTCAGTACGGGGTCAAATGCCCGCACAATAACCCAGTGGCCGCGGTTTGGGGCCACATTCCTGAACAGCCTGGCCTTCTCACCGATGGCGTTCACCAGCAGGTCGGGTGCCCCATCTCCATCGATATCTCCGCATGCCAGACCGCGAGCCACTGTGGGGTATCCGCATAACGCCGGGTTGTTGTGCGACACATCCTTGAACTTCCCGGTGCCCGTGTTTGCAAACACCTGATTCCGCTCCCCGTATGCCTGCCAGTGCTTCGACAAACCTGGCTTCTTCTCCGGAGCTGTGTCTCGACCGACACCACCGTTGGCGATGGCGAGATCGAGCCACCCATCGTTATCGAAATCGGCCATCAGCGTACCGAATCCGGTTCTGCGCTGGCCCATCATGGTCAGTCCCCAGGCGGCGGAGAGGTCGTGAAACTTTCCCTGCGGTCCCTGCTTCCAGAGAGTGTTCGTCTCCCCTGCCAGATGCGTCACGTACAAATCGAGAAGACCATCGTTGGCGATGTCTCCGACAGCAACTCCCATTCCAGCAAAGGCGTGCCCCATCGCACTCCGAGCAACGCCGCGAGTTAACGCCTCCTCGGCGAATGTCCCATCGTGCTTGTTGATCCACAGGTGGTTTGGCTGACCGTCGTTGGCAATGAAGATGTCGGGCCAACCATCCCCATCAAAATCCGCAACAGCCACCCCAAGCCCCGGTCCCGGCTTCTCGCCGATCCGCGATTGCACCGTCACGTCCTTGAACGATACCCGGGGCTTCTTGGGGTTGACCGCGGTTTCCCCACCGCGGTTGTGGAATAGCTTGCTCACGGTCCCATGAAAGACGTTGGGGGAGCAATACTCTCCCTCTCCGGTAGATTTGAAGCACAGCCACGATGGATCGTAAGTCACGTAGTTGACGATACACAGATCGAGCCATCCATCCCGGTCGTAATCCAAGAACGCCGCGGATGTACCCCACAATGGGTTGTTGAGGCCAGACTCCTCAGTCACGTCCTGGAATTTCATTCCGCCTTGGTTCAGAAACAGTCGGACCCCATCAACCTGGGTGATGAGAACATCGGGCTTCCCATCGTTATTCACATCCCCGATTGCGATGCCCATGTTGTGCCCGGGAAAGTCCAGCCCGGACCCGGCGGAAACGTCTTCGAAAGTCCCATCCGGCTTCTGTCGGAAGAGTTTGTTGGTGGATTTCGAGTTTGGGCCGCCGTTAGTGAGCAGGATCAGATCGGGCCGCCCATCCCCATCCAGATCCGCGATCGCGCAGCCCGATCCCATGATCTGGTGCATCAGATACTTGTCCAGTTCGCCGCCTGGATCGTGAACGAAGTTCAGTCCGACTCGATCGGTCACGTCCTCGAACCACGGCGGGCCATCGGGCCTTTCGGGTTCATCTTGCCTCATGTCAGTGCGAGGAGTGGTGGGCGTATCTCCTCGGCATCCGACCAGGACGGCAATGAGGGTGATGAAGACGAACCCGGTGGCACATCGGCAGCAGTGTCGAAACACGAGTGAATCAACCAGAAGTACGGAGGGATGGTGGATGAACAAAAAACGAAGGATGAAAACAGCGAGTCGGCTCACTTCGGCGGCATCGTGGGGAGTGTTTCCAGGATCAGGTGCGATGGATACTTCGGCGATCGGAACACTTTTTGGTGAGCCTTCTGGAAGTCGGCATCTTCGGCCTCGAAGACGTTCGGAACGTATTTCTGAGGGTTCCGGTCGATCAATGGGAACCACGAACTACTCACCTGCACCATGATCTTGTGGCCTTTCTGGAATCGGTGGTGCCCCCAGTTCAAATCGATCGTGTATTCCTCTACTCGGTCAGGGATCACTGGCTCAGGCTTCTCGAAGCTCTTGCGGAACCTCGCCCGGATAGGCTCGCCAGCAATCAGGAGTTGATAACCGCCCATCTCCGAATCTTTTGGAAACTCCTGAGGATAGACATCGATGAGTCGCACAATCCAGTCGCTATCCGTCTCGGATGTTGAAGCAAAGAGTCGTACCGACATGGACCCGGCGACGACCACGTCTTCCGCGAGTGGTTCGGACTCATAGCTCAACACGTCCGGCCGCCCGTGGGTAAACCGCTGGTCCTGCACCATCCACACGGGCCACTCTGGGCCGGGATAGGTCGGTCGGACGGGTCGTGGTCGATACGGGACGGGGTTCGCGGGATCGGAGACATACTCATCCACTGCCCTCTCCACTTCGACCGGAGGTGTGAATGCCAGTTTTCCATTGGGGTGGAAGTAGAGTTTCCGAGGCGTGCTGCCCTTCGGCGGCCAGGCATCGTAGGTTTCCCATTTGTTCGCCCCGGTCTGGAAGACCCTTGCCTCCGGAGGCGGTGCCTCGCCTTTGTCCTTGAGGTAGTGGGCAAAGAACGGTGCTTGCACCTTCTCGCGGAAGTACGCGCTCGTGTCGGAATCGAACGCGACCCGGCCGAGCCGGTCGCCCTTGCCCCCCGCCCATCCACCGTGATTCCACGGGCCGATCACCAGGAAGTTTTGGTTCTTCGTGTCGTGTTTTTCGAGCAACTCGTAGATCTTGAGCGGACCACGATAGTCCTCCTGGTCGTACCACCCGGCAACATTCAGGGTGGGGATGGTGACCCGCTTGAGCCGGGGCTCCAGCGATTGCGTTTTCCAAAACTCATCGTAGTTCGGGTGAGCAACAAAATTGTTCCAGGTCGGCAGTTTGCCTTTGAAGTACAGCCGATTGACGTTCGCGAGCGCCCCCAGTTTGAGATACCACTCGTAAGTATCAAACCGGCCGAAGTCGAAGTGAAAGTTGACGTTATCGGTCTCCATCTGCGCGACATACTCAAACCCGTAACTGAGTCGGAAGGCTCCGTTGTGGTGGAAGTCGTCCCCCAGGAACATATCCGCTGGCGACGCCTGAGGTGAGACAGCCTTGAGAGCCGGGTGCGGGTCGAGCATCGCGACCGCGGTGAGCCAGCCGGGATAACTGACGCCCAGCATACCGACCCGGCCATTGTTTCCCTTCGCGTTCTTCAGCAGCCAGTCGATGGTGTCGTGCGTATCGGACGCCTCATCGACGGCTTTCGGATCATTCGCATCGCGTGGCGGACGGGTCATCACGAACGTCCCGCCAGACTTGAATCGACCTCGAATGTCCTGGAACGCAAAAATGTAACCGTCTTCCACCAATTCCTTGAGATAGTCCCGAAAGTTCCGCTCCGGGCGGCCATCAATCCCATACGGCGTCCGAATGAAAATGATCGGGAGCGGCCCCTTCGCCTCCTTTGGGACGTAGACGGATGTGTGGAGTTCCACGCCATCACGCATTGGCACCTGAATCTCGGTGCGGTCAAACCGGGTGTCGGTCTTGGGCTGCTGCGCTGAGGCGATGTCCGGGGCGGCAAGGACGATGAAGATTAGCGCGAGAAGGCGGGCAGAACGGGGCATGAGTGTCTCGGGGTAGCGCGGAGTGCGGACCAGGCGTGGACCTTCACGAAACGGCTTGATGGAGGGTGTCCGCTACCGCACGGTTATCCTGGGGTGACACGGGCGCGGCCGTGTCGAGGCTGTGCAGAGTCAGGGGCGAGAAAGGCGGCGAGCGGACGATTCATGTCGATGCCATGCTGGAGCGTTGAATAGGATCATACCCGGCAGGTCAGTCGTAGTCGAGATGCAAGCAGGCGATGGCGATACCACGCTGTCCGTCGAGGTGCTTCAGGATACTTTCTATGAGGGAGGTGATCCCGAGGGTGAAAAGGGTGTCGGTGCCATCATCCAGATATGGCCTTTTGTCCAATGCATCTACAATCAACTCCGCCCACGCGTGGGCGCAATAACAATCTGAATATTGTTTGAGTTCAGAGACCAGGGAGGTAGAGAATCGGTCAGTCAGACCAAATCACGAGTTTGTTTATGATTGAAGTGATTATTCCTGTCATCGGGCATGTGCCGGGGGGCTTATGACACATGACGGTTTTTGACGGAGACTGGTGTTTGAATCTGTGATTGGGATAGGAAACGCCTTGTTAAGTGCCAAAATACATCATCGCAATCTTGTGAGATTACTGACACCGCTGACGCCACGCGAAAGATCAAATCGGCAATGGAGTGAAGCTCCTTCGGAGGTCAAATCAGCTATCAGTTCGATTCCTCACGGTAGGGTTTCTTGGCTTCGTAAAACTTGAGCCGTTTTCGGGCACCATCGCCGTAGTCCTTTTCGTACTCCTTATCCTCCAGCGCCTTATTCTGCCACTTGATCGCTTCCTCGAATTGCCCGTTCGCGGCGTACGCCGCGGCCAGGGTGCCGAGGTATCGCATCGTTTTCCACTCGGACAATTCGCACGCTTTCCGCGCATCCTCAAGAGCCTTGTCTCCCGCCCGATACTGCGCGTCCGGGCAGGTCGCTTGAATCCACGCTCGGTTGTTCAAGGCAAGGGCATACTTGGGATCGAGTCGAATCGCTTCGCTGTAGTCTTTGAACGCGTTTTCGTAATCCTTCTTCAGACTCCAGATAAAGCCCCGGTTGTAGAAAGCGATGGCATACTTGGGATCGAGTTGAATGGCCTCGGTGTAGTCCTCGATCGCGTTGTCGTAGTCCTTCTTGTCGCGCCATGCCATACCGCGATTGTTGAACGCCAGGGCATTCGTTGGGTCGAGCTGAATCGCTTCGTCGAAGTCTCCGAACGCATAGGCGTAATTTTTCTTGAGACTCCAGACATAGCCCCGGTTGTTGATGGCGGCGGCATACTTGGGGTCGAGTCGAATGGCTTCGTTGAAGTCTGCGATCGCCCTGTCGTATTCCTTCTTCTCGCGCCACACGATGCCCCGGTTGTTGAAAGGGCGGGTATATGTGGGATCGAGCCGAATGGCCTCGGTGTAGTCTTTGATCGCGTTGTCGTAATCTTTTTTGGCAGCCCAGGCGAGACCCCGGTTGTTGTAAGCCAAGACATAATTCGGGTTGATTTGCAGGGCCGTGTTGTAGTCTTTGATGGCGTTGTCGTAATCCTTCGCGGCAGCCCACGTCAGAGCCCGGTGGTTGTAGGTATTCGGAGAGGGATAGAGGCGGATGGCTTCGGTCAGATCCTGGATGGCCTTGTCGTATTCTCCCTTGAGGCCCCACGCTGTGGCATGCATTCGCCACATCCAAACATTCTTCGGATAGAGCCGAAGCTGGTCTGTGAAGTATTGCGTTGCGACATCGAGCCGCACCACGTCCGTCTTTTTCACATACCCCTCGTAAGGCCCAGTTTCCTGACCGTGCCGGATGAAGATCCAATCATTTCCCGCCCAGATCACCTTTCCCGCGCTCACGGACCATGCCCCAAGCGGGTTGTCGTTCCTGTCCACGAACGGTACGCCGGGAAATGCCGGTAAGATAGACTGTCCGAGCCACTCGTCATCGGCACGGATTGCCGATGATGGGAGCAGGAACACCAGAAACACCAGGGCAAAGCGGGACATGGGCATTCTCCTGGAGAGCCAGCCATAGGTGCATTCTCATGCCAGCATTCCAACCAGACAAGAACAATTCGCAATGCTGGAGTGTCCTCGGGTGCGTGTTGCGACCCGGGCTTTGACATAGATTCTCGTTCCCATGCTCTGCGTGGGAACGTCTTATTCACCGCTCCGCGGTGATGGGACGCGGAGCGTCCGAAAATCCGTTACGACGCAGAGCACCGTAACGAGTTCGGGTTATCAGGCGTTCGCCGAATGTTTACGAGCTTTGAGATAGAACCCTTTCAGGTGCAAACCTTGCGCGGATGTGAAAGGTTTCTCACGCAATGCCTTCCTGGGTGCGCGATGCGACCTTGGAACACCATCTTTCTTTCTTCCTCAGTACTTCCTATTCCTACCCGGCGAGGTTCTCATTTTCACATTGGGTGCTGACGGAATGAACCTTAACAAAGCAGTGATCACGGCTGCTGGCAGGAATCAGCGGGGAATCCCTCTTCAGACCCTCGTGGACCGGGATGGCATCGAGAAAAAGGCGATGCAGATCATCCTGGAAGAGGCGGTCGAAGCCGGTGCGGAGGAGGTCTGCCTAGTGGTCGCACCCGGCGATGAGCCGGGGTATCGCGCTGCGGCTGGTGTACATGGACCGCAACTCCACTTTGTTACCCAGACGGAGCCACTCGGATACGGTCATGCGGTTCTCCTGGCTCGGGAGTTCACAGCCGGTCAGCCGTTCCTCCATATGGTGAGCGACCACCTTTACATCGCCCGGAGCGAAACCCGTTCCGCCAAACAAGTCGCAGATCTGGCCCGGACCGAGGGGTGCGCGGTATCGGCCGTGCAACCCACGCGGGAGAGCTTGCTGCGGCTTTATGGGGCGGTCGGGGGGCGAAGAGTCACGCTCCGACCGGACCTTTACGAAATTCAGCAAGTTCTGGAAAAGCCAACTCCCAGCGAGGCGGAGCAAGTGCTCTCCGTGCCCGGATTGCGGGCCGGGTTCCACCTGTGCTTTTTTGGAATACATGTGTTCACCCCAACCGTGATGGACATTCTCGCGGAGAATGCTCAACGGAATCCACCCGGTTCCCCGCTCGATCTCTCTCGCGCGCTCGCCGAACTTGCCCGCCGGGAACGCTACCTCGCTCTCGAAGTTGCCGGTCAGCGATACAACATCGGGGAAAAGTACGGCCTCCTGACCGCCCAGATGGCCCTGGCACTCGATGGAATTGACCGCGAGAAAATTCTGGCTCAGATCGTTGACCTGCTGGCACAGCGGGGCTGACTTGTTGTTGCCCTCACCCCTCTCCTGTGCGCCCTCACCCCCAACCCCCTCTCCCCGGGGAGAGGGGGCTTAAAACTCCCCCCTCTCCCCGGGGAGAGGGGGTTGGGGGTGAGGGCAACGACCGAGGACCAAGGACCAAACCTGAATGCCCCTCACCGACATCATCCTGTCCGATGATCCTGCTGTTCGGAACCGCTCGCTGGCGAATGCGTGCCGCGAGTTCACGTACCCTGCTCTCCTCGCGGAGCGGGATACTCTCGACCAGTTCCGCAGAGAGAGCGGAAATCTCTACGACCGGGTTCGGGCGCTGTTCTTCTTGTCCGCGATCAATCGGTTCCACTTACCAACACGGCACGAACTCCCACCGGGCGGACGGATTCCCTTCGCGGGAGTCGAGCGGCTTCTCCAAAGGCGGTTCGATGAGGCTGTGCGGGTCTTCCGTGCGGAAGAATTCTCACGCGGTCCCAGCGATGCGTTGTGCAGTACATTGGCAGCGGCTTATCAGGGGCTGGCGTTTCAGACGCTTGCCGATCAGGTTCGGGCAAGCGTTCGTGGAGTCGCGGGGAACCGATGGATGTTCCGCACCGGCTTGGCTGACGATCATCCGCTTCGAGTTCGCCCCGAACTGCTCACCCGTCCGACTCCGAATGCCCCATTCCCGGTTCTTCGGGAGCGGACTCCCGTTCGGATGGATCTCTCGCACTCGTGCTGGAGCGACATCTTCTTTCTGGGGATGGATTATCCCGAGGGGGCACGGGTTCTGAACGTGTCGATCAATCTGGGGGTCCACGGTCGGGACGAACATCCGCGGCCACCGATTGAGGTCTATTTTCGTGTGATCGATGAACCGGTTCTTCGTCTGGTGAGTGTCGATCTCGATGCCGCTGCCGATGTTCGATCGCTGGCGGAGGTTTTTGACTTCGCACGCGATTATCTCGGTCTGTTGAAAGCGGCTGTGATCGCTTCCGGTCTAATTCCCCCGGGTCTGGAGGGTGCCCGGCAAGAACTGAAACAGGTTCTCGAAGTGCTGGTTGGTCCCGGTCGCGGGATCGAACTGGTCAGCGCGGTGAACGATATTCCCAAGGGGTCTCGGCTGGCGGTTTCGACCAACTTGCTGGCAGGACTCATTGCCGTCTGCATGCGCGCAACCGGGCAGGCCAAATCGCTCACCGGAGGCTTGACCGAATCCGAGCGGCGACTGGTTGCCGCTCGGGCAATCCTGGGCGAGTGGCTCGGCGGATCGGGTGGCGGCTGGCAGGATAGTGGCGGAGTCTGGCCCGGCATCAAATTGATCGAGGGTTCTTTCGCACGCGAAGGAGACCCGGAGTTCGGCGTCAGCCGTGGGCGACTTCTTCCCCAGCATACCGTGCTTGGTCCCGATCGGGTTTCGCTCCAGGCTCGTCAGCATCTCGAAGACAGCCTCGTTCTCGTTCACGGCGGTATGGCCCAGAACGTCGGCCCGGTTCTGGAGATGGTGACCGAGAAGTATCTGCTTCGCGAGGAAAAGGAATGGGCGGCCCGGCAGAAAGCGCTCGCCATTTTCGATGAGATTGCCGGCAACCTCGAACGCGGCGATGTGCGAGCGCTCGGCGCTGCGACCTCACGAAACTTTGCGGGACCGATCCAGACCATCATCCCCGCCGCGACCAACGCCTTCACGGAATCGCTGATCGCCGCGATGCGTGGGCAGTTCGGAGCGGATTTCTGGGGTTTCTGGATGCTTGGTGGGATGTCTGGTGGTGGGATGGGGTTTATCGTTGCTCCCGTACGCAAGCCGGAAGCTCAGACATTCTTGCAGTCGGAAATGTCGCGGTTGCGACAGGAATTCCGGCACAGCCTGCCGTTCGCAATGGAACCGGTCGTGTACGATTTTGCCGTCAACCCCGATGGTACGAAGGCGGACCTGTTAGCCGGTGAGAACGCGCTTCTCCCCCGGGGTTATTACTCGCAGGTCATTCCCCGCTGGCTCCAGGAAAACCCCCGGACCATTGCTCAATCCAAGCGAGCCGAACTCGAGCGCGTTGGCCAGGCCGCACGACAGAACGGCGATCTGTCGGGGTTGGTCGAGTCGTTATTTGACAGGATGCTCCCCAGTACACCCGTGACCGCATCCGGTCGCCCCGGTGGTTTCGCCGAGTTGCTCGCTACGCACGGGTTTGATCGGGAACAACACGAGAGGGTCCGAAACGATCTTCACCGGGGGCTCATTGGGCTGGCGCAGAATCGTCTTTCCGCGACCACGATGGTCGAGGATGTTCGGCCCAGCGATGTTGTGGATGCTCGCGGCGGTATTGAGCCCGGTATCGCTGAGGTCGGTCGGCAGGCACTGGCGGCTGGCGAGGCAGCGATCATTACTTTGGCCGCAGGTGCCGGGAGCCGGTGGACGCAAGGTGCTGGAGTGGTCAAGGCTCTGCACCCCTTCGCACACCTTGGCGGCCGACACCGGACGTTCCTGGAACTGCACCTTGCCAAGAGCCGCCGGACATCGCATCAATTTGGCCGCGCAGTTCCACACGTTTTTACCACGGGGTATCTGACGCATGGTCCGATCGAAGCTCACCTGGAGCAGACGAGTGTCTATGGGTATTCGGGTCCGGTGCGGTTGTCGTCGGGAATGTCGGTGGGGTTGCGATTGGTTCCGATGGTCCGCGACCTGCGGTTTGCCTGGGAGGAAACGGCTCATCAGGTTCTCGATGAGCGAAAGCAGCGGGTTCGCGAGAGCATCCAGGCCGCGTTAATCGGCTGGGCTCAATCCGCCGGTGAAGGCTCGGATTACACGGCCAACGAACCTCTTCAGTGTCTGCACCCGGTCGGTCACTGGTATGAGGTTCCCAATCTGCTCCGGAACGGCGTTCTCCGCAGCCTGCTCGCCGAGCGTCCGCAATTGAAATACCTGCTGGTTCACAACGTCGATACACTTGGCGCGAACCTCGATCCCGGGCTACTCGGTCAACATATCACCTCTGGGCGACCGCTGACGTTTGAGGTGATTGGTCGGCGGATCGACGACCGTGGTGGTGGGCTTGCCCGTGTGGATGGGAAACCGCGCATCCTGGAAGGGTTGGCCATGCCGCGGGAAGAGGAAGAGTTCAACCTCACGTTTTACAACACGCTGACCACCTGGGTGAATCTGGATGGTCTGTTGAGCACGTTCGGTCTCAGCCGTAACGACCTTGCGAATCAGGCCAAGATCGCCGCTGCGGTCAACCAAATGGCTTCCCGGATGCCAACGTATGTGACCCTGAAGGACGTGAAAAAGCGTTGGGGGCACGGTCAGGAGGACGTTTATCCCGTCTGTCAGTTCGAGAAGTTGTGGGGAGATATGACAGCACTGGGTGGAGTGGATTGCGGATTTGTGGCAGTTCCACGGGTTCGAGGCCAACAACTCAAAGATCCCGCCCAGCTCGATGGCTGGCTCCGCGATGGCTCGGCCGACCACGTCGCGGGGCTCTGTGACTTCGCTGGGGATAAGTGATCTTCAGTTGATGATTCCCCGCAGAGGGGGCAGAGAAAGAAGTGAAATTGGCTGCGTGTTTCTCTCCAGTTTTCCTGTTTTATCTCTGCGTTCTCTGCGTTCTCCGCGGTGAATCCATATCTTCAGTTGATGATTCCCCGCGGAGGGCGCAAAGAAAAGACGCGAACCGGCTGTTCTCTTCTCTCTCCAGTTTTCCTGTTTTATCTCTGCGTTCTCTGCGTTCTCTGCGGTGAATCCATTTGCTGGATAAAGATACCCCGATCTGCGCGGTAGATTGGAGTATCGTTCATCCCGCATCCTTCTTCCATGAGCATGATGCCACCCCTTTCCGATCACGAAGACTGGTCTGTCCGCTGCCGCGACACACTCTCTCGGTATGCCGAGCCACTGCTCCGCGCGGTCGCGGCAAAGCTCATCAAGCCCCGGGCCAACCAACCTGTCGAAGAATTGCTCGACAAATCCGTTGCCACGCTCACAAACCCGCCGGTCATCGATCGACGCATCCGGGAGTTTCCCGAGCCAATTCGCAAACTGCTCGCTCTCATCGGACTGAGCCGACAGCCGCAGTGGAAAGTCGGGCACCTCCTCACGCTCCTTGCATCGCTGGGCCACTCTGAGGGATTTGTCCCAATCGCCTCCGCACTGGAGTCCGGGTTGCTGTTCCCGGTGCTGCCAGAGGGATTTCCACCGCTCGATGATTTTGCCGCGTGGCTGGGGGGCGCTGGGATGTTCACAGCGGAAGTGTTTGCCCATCCGGCGGTGGCGTTGCGAGCCCGGAGCGAGAGCCTGGGGTTGCCCGATGCCGCAAGCGCCGATCTCGTGGCGGGCAGCGGTCATCCTCGCATTGCCGATGGACTCGATTGGTTGCTTCGCCTGGCGGCCGTTCGCCAGCAGGTGGATGCCGGACCAGTTCGAGTCACACAGTCTAACACGCTGTTCAAAAAAGATTTGACTCGCCTTCAAACCGATGAGGTATTGTCTGCCCCACCGGCAGATCATGCCGGGAATCTGCCCGATGCGGGCATCCTGGCGTTGTTGTGGGCGAACGCTGCGGGGCTTCTCAGCGAAAACGCTGGGGAATTGCGCGCGACAGCCTTCGAGCCTGCCTGGAACGCTGGGTTACCAGCAGTTCTCACCGATCTGTTCGCGGCGTTTTCGCGAGTCGAGGCCTGGGATCCTCTGGTGGGGTATATGCCGACCGATATCGGTCTGTCGTCAACCCCAACGGCGGGTTTTCTTTCCCTGCTCCTGCTTGCTCAGTCTGCGCCGAGTGAGTGGGTGAGTTTCGCTCCGGTTGCGGACTGGCTCTGGACGCATCACCCCTCGTGGGCCGGAACGCTTCCCAACGATGCTGCTGCCGACCGTGGGGCCAGTTGGGTCCGGGCCTTCCTGCTTGGAGTTGCTTACCCTCTCCAGATTGTTGAGGTATTGGGCGATTTCGTCCGGTTATCGCCGCTGGGTCGGCATCTGTTGGCTGGGGGGCCAGAGGTGCCGATCCCGCCTGCCTTCCCGCAAACCCTCCTCGTGCAGCCGAACGCCGAGATTCTGGCGTATCGCCAGGGCTTAACCCCTTCGCTGATTGCAACCCTCTCACGGTTCGCCCGCTGGAAGGGACTTGGCCCCGCCTGCACTCTCGAACTCACACCCGAGCAGACTTATCGCGGGCTTGAGTCTGGGCTGACGCTGCCAATGATCCTCCAGACGCTCACGCGAAGCGCGACGCGGCCGGTTCCACCCGCCGTCGCAGACCTCCTCCAGCGGTGGTCCAGCAAGCGGGAACGGATTACCGTGTTCACCTCAGCGGTGCTGATCGAGTTTGTCACGCCGGGCGAACTCGATGCTGCTGTAGGGCGAGGGATCGTTGCAGTTCGGCTCACCGATCGAATCGGGATCACTGCCGATGGCACTGAACCGGCTCTGGCCCAGCTTCGGTTGATTGCCAACCGCGATTACGAGTCGAAGCCTCAGCGGTGCGTGACGGTGGCCGATGATGGAGTGACACTCACGATCGATGCCGCGGCAGCGGATCTGCTGCTGGATGCGGAGATCGGTCGGTTCGCAATTCCCATTCCGGCCGAGCCGGGTTCTCCGCGCCGATGCCGGCTGAACTCGGAATTGCTCCGCCGCGCCGGGCAGTTGTTATCGTTGTCGGACATCGATGCGTGGTTCATCGATCGTACCGGGCAGCCTCTTTCTCCGGCTGGCCGATTGCTCCTTCTCGGCCCACAGATGCCGCCATCGACCGCAACCCGACTGCTTATCGTGCGGTTCCCCACCTCGGAAATGGCGGATGGCGCGATGCAATGGTCGGAAACCCGGGCGTTAATTGCGGAACAACTCGGCCCAACCGCCGTTGTTGTGGCCGAAGAGAATCTGGAAGCGTTGAGGAAGGTGCTGGGGGAGATCGGAGTGAACGTAGTGCTGGGGTAGTCAAAATGATCGGTCTCACTCTGTCTGAACACCTGTTGATTGAGGTCGCCGCACTACTTTAACTACCGAACCGTAGATCTGGCCGCAGACATCCAAAAGGTCATGTTCGATATCTTCCAACCTCCCAAGTTTGCTCGTCCACCGGTCATTGGGTAACTGACGGGCGGCATGAGTTGGAATGCCGTCTGGTGTCGCGAAGATAGCAATCTTCTCATACCCCGCCTCTTGGGCTGAGTCCACGCACTCTGCATATCCCATTAGCGCGTATGCCGCAATGAACGCTGCCAGCGTTTCCGCTTTTTCAACTCCTTCCGGCCAGTAATATCCATCAGCAGGATCGCCTGGCCACCACCATTGGGCGGTATCAGAGGCCGACCAAGCGATACAGTTATATTGGGATTCGGGGGGACTGGTGATCTTCCACGCTTTTCCGCGAAGACCTGGGAAGAGCCGTTCGACATGCTCACCACCTGAAACCATGCTCCTTCCCCCAACGGATCCAGACGGTGGTCATCCGATCCATCCGCCCACGATCCTCGGGGGCGACGGGATCTTCACCAGTGATGGCCCGGAGTGCCGCGAACCAGTGATCGGGCTTCTGCTCCAACTCGCGCAGGATGAACGGTACCACGTCCCCTCCCAGTGCTATGATCTCCTGATAGGCGGGGTGCTGAACGATTTTTGTGGCGGATGAAAGAGGGCCGATAGCGTCGCGCCATTCAGCAGCAAGTTGCCGGAAACGTTCTTCCACGTTTGCACGCTGTGCTTGGTGGATTCCCTCAGTCACATCTGCGCGATTTTCGATAACAGCCATGGGATTCTCCTCAGTTCCATGACGACATTCTAACAGGTCGCTCGTCTTGCTCGCCAGATGATGTGGGAATTTGTATGCCCTTGTTTGCGCAACTGCCCCCTCGACGACAACTCAGCTGCTCATCGTGCGGTTTCCCACCTCGGAAATGGCGGATGGCGCGATGCAGTGGTCGGAAACCCGGGCGTTAATCGCCGAGCAACTCGGCCCAACCGCCGTCGTTGTGGCCGAGGAGAATCTGGAGACATTGGGAAAGGTGCTCGGGGAGATCGGAGTGAACGTGGTGTTTGGGTAATACTTCCATCGTGGACGCTCTTTTTGGTTTGAGGCGAGCCGGGAGCGTGAGCGGCGTGAGCGACCGGAGTTCTACACAACTCCGGTCGCTCACGCTCCCGGCTCGCCTCAAATAACTTGGCCACTTGAACTCAACGTCCCGCCTTCAACAATACCATCAAACACAAACGCGCCGCCCTCCCTCCTCTGGGTGCCTACCATGCCCAATAGCTTCGAGAGCCTCTCCTCCCTGACCGTCGGTGGCAAGCCGTATTCGTTTCACTCCCTCGCCGCGGTTGAACGAATCCATCCCCAGGCCAAAAAGCTTCCCTATTCCCTCAAAATCCTGCTCGAAAACCTGCTTCGCAACGAGAACGGACTCTCGGTTCGCAAGGCCGACATCGATGCCCTTGCTCTGTGGCAACCCAAGGCTGAGCCGGTTACCGAGATCGCGTATACCCCCGCGCGTGTGCTGATGCAGGACTTCACGGGGGTGCCGTGCGTTGTCGATCTTGCCGCGATGCGGGACGCCATGAAGGCTCTCGGCGGCAATCCCGCTAAGATCAATCCGCTCGTCCCCGTCGAACTGGTCATCGACCACTCGGTTCAAGTCGATGAGTACGGCACGTCCGCGGCGTTCGCCGACAACGTCCATCTGGAATACGAGCGAAACCAGGAGCGTTACACATTCCTCCGCTGGGGCCAGAATGCTTTCCGTAACTTCAAGGTTGTACCACCGGGCACCGGCATCTGCCATCAGGTGAACCTCGAATATCTCGGCCGGTGCGTGTTCGTGGATGAACAGGGCCTCGCATATCCGGATACCCTGGTCGGAACCGATAGCCACACCACCATGATTAACGGGCTCGGGGTACTCGGTTGGGGCGTTGGCGGGATCGAGGCCGAGGCCGCCATGCTCGGCCAGCCGGTGAGCATGTTGATTCCGCAGGTGGTCGGGTTCAAACTCGCCGGTCGATTGAAGGAAGGTGCAACCGCAACCGATCTCGTGCTGACCGTGACGCAGATGCTTCGAAAGAAGGGCGTTGTCGGGAAGTTTGTCGAGTTC
>DASZJS010000429.1:0-4175 GCA_035947935.1 Gemmata sp.
GCCGCGGGTCCATTGCGGGATCGTCTCCGTCAACTCGGACGGATGGCCCGTTTGGAGATCGATCGAGGACAGCATACCGAGGGTGGTACAGTTGCGCCCGATACTAAAGCGAAGCGCGGCGATACTGTGTTCCTGGTGCAGCTCTACAACCTCGCCAACGTCGCTGCGAGGGAAACGGTGACTCTCCAGGTAGCGGTCCCGGATGTATCAACCGCATATCGGACCCTCCGGGAAGCCGTGGCGAAGGCCACGGGCCGCGTTGTGGCTTCGCAACTCAACGAGCAGGACCGGCAAAACGTCACTGCACAGATAGACTTCGAGATTCGGCGACCCGATGAAGCCACTGTGCAAACTGTACTGGATAAGACCGGGGAAGTGATCTCTCGGCAGGCCACTCGAGCACCTGAAAGCGACAACGTCACCGATACGAAAGTCCTCCATCGCGTAACGATCATGGCCAACGCCCGTGTAAAGGCACGGGAGACGGTAACCCTCCAGGTGGCGGCTCCCGATGTGTCGGTTGCCTACCGAAACCTACGGGATGCGGTTATCAAGGCGACTGGCCGAGTGGTTGTGGCACAACTCAACGAGCAGGATCGGCAAAACGTGACTGCGGAGTTCATTTTTGAGATCCGGCGAACCGACGATGAGGCTGTCCGCGCAGCGCTGGAAACTGCCGGGGAAGTCATCTCCCGGCAAGTAAATCGGGCATCCGAGAGTGAGAACGCCTCCGACGCGAAAATCCTCTACGTGCTGTCATTTTCAGCCACCAGCCGGCTAAAACCGCGCGAGACAACCACCCTGACAATCGAGGTTGCGGATGTGGAAACCGCGGCGACAGCCTTTGCCATGCAGATAGCCGAGGTGAAGGATGGCCGGCAATTGACGAACCAATCCAATCGGGAATCGTCTGGCAAGACGACGGCAAAACTGAGTTACGAGGTTCCGCTCACCGAGGCATCGAACGTGGTGAAACAGTTCAAAGCAGCCGGAACGGTACGCGTCTATCAGGCGAAGAGTGACCCCCAAGCTCCGGATGGCAGGTACGCAACGGCCCGGCTGGATGTCACGTTGTCCAATGCCGACGGAATTGTGCCAGCGGACGATGGATTGTGGCCAAAGGTCCGGCGGGGTCTGTCGTACAGCGTCTCATCGCTCCTGACGAGTGTGACGTGGGTGGTGTTTGGCTTGTGCGTGGTCTTGCCGTGGGCGATTGTTGCTTTTGTCGGTTATCGGCTCATCCGGTGGGCCGTGAACTCGGTGTCGCCAACGCCACCAACAACCCCCACGCCTTCACCTGCTTCGCCATCAGCAACGGCGTAGATGATGATCAGCCTTATGATCAGAACTTCGGCTTGATGAACATCTGACCTTCCCATTGCTTCACCGCATCGTGAACCCGCTTGAGATTCCCGGCAGTATCGCGCACCGTGAGTCCTTTATTTTTCACAAACTTGATGTGCCCAAGAGCAGTCAGGTGCTTGTGGAACAAGGATAGGTTTAATTCGACTATGGGGAGAAACTCTTCCATGACCGGGATATCCACCTCGACGAGTTCCGTTTTGCCCCATTTGTGAAGTTCGCTGAATTCGATGTGTGGAACCACCTTCTCGGGATTTTTTTCATCACTGCGGGTGACCGTGAAGGACTTTGTCTCGCGGATCAGGATGAAACCTTGTTGTGCCAGCGCCTCGTTAATGCTGTCGGTGATTTCTCCAATTGCCAACAGCGTGTTTGGCGGTGAGTTGAAGGTGAACCGCCCCGTTGGTTTCGCGATATCCATTGCTACGAGCCCCGTTTCCTTGGCGTACCAGTCCAGTACCTCACTCCAGGGTGCATTTTGCATGTTGAACGAAAACTTCTTCTCCTCGGTCTCTTTCTTCTTCCTTGGAAGAGGAGCGTCTTCAGGCTCAGTAATCACCTGGACAATTCTTCGGACGTGTCCCGCGACATCGACCACGACCAGCGTGTTGGTGTTTTCCAGCACCGAGATACTTCCGAACGCGCTCAATTGCTTGTTAAGCACCTTTGCTGTATCCAAAGCTTTCTTTCTTGGCGGCAAGGGGAGAATGACCTCAACCAGTTCCGTATTACCCCGATCCTTGAGTTCATCGATCTTGGTCCGGATTGCGAGTGTCGGATCGATCTTCTCATCGGCAGGAACCAGCGTGAATGAATGGGCTTTCCTGATCAGGAGGTAACGCTGTTGCATGAGCGCCTCGTTGATGAGGTCGGTAATCTCGGCAAGTGTATATTCCTTCCCGGCAGGCGTGAAGAAGGTGACCGTGCCGGTTGGTCGCTCGATGTAACTTGCCTCGAGACCCGACTCCTTGGCGTACCAATCCAGCACCTCGCTCCAGGGCACGTTCAGCATTCTGAATGGAATCTTTTTTGCCTTGGAAGTTGATACTCTTGGATCGCCTTCCCCCGGTTTCTCGCGTGGATGTAGTGCATCGACAATTCGGCGGATGCTTCCAGCGGTATCGCTTAAAGTGAGTCGTTTTCCCTTCGCGAAAACAACTCGACCGAGTGGAGAAAGCAGTTTCTTGAGTTCTGGAACACATTCTTGGATTTCGACTGTTAAACGCTCGGGAACTGGGATGTCCACCTCAACAAGTTCCGTCATGCCCCGGTCGCTGAGTTCGCTCAACTCGATATGCGGGATCGCGGTGTCGGGTATTTTTTCGTCTGAAGGGACAATCGTGAAGGACTTTGTTCCACGAAGCAATAGGAGCTTCTGCGATGCCAATTTCTCGTTAATGACGTCCGTGATTTCTCCGAGAGTGAACCGCTTGTCGGACGCCAGCGTAAACGTGAATTTCCCCTCCGGCTTAACCGGGTTAATCGCCCCAAGGCCCGAGTTTTTGCTGTACCATTTGATCACATCATCCCAGGACACGTTTAGCATGTTGAATGCGAACGTCTTAGGATCGGCTGGCTTTTTGTCGAGCGTCTGAATATTCGCTACTGGTATGATTGATGAACGAGGCCTACCGTTTATACCTATCACCGTGAGAACCGCATCTGTCTCCTCTTCTGTTGCATAGATCAGAATCGCATCCTCATCTCGCACTCGAGCAATGGTTATGGATTTTGAGAAAAACTTCATTAAGCTCTCGGTCAACTTATCAGCATCAGTAAGCGGGAGTGCGATCACAGTCACGATCTTCTTGCCCGGAGTCGCAGGTGCAGCGGGCTTCCTGGGATCGGTCTTGTCATCCTTCGCATCCGCAAGCGGCATGTTCGGATCGGGTTCGGCGGTGGCGGAAGCCCGGAACAGGCCAGCCATGCCAGCGATGACAAGCCCACAGAGCAACGCCGCAACTGCACCGGTCTTGAGTTGTTTCAGGAACATGGCCTTCAAAACTCCTTCGGTTGTGGATGCGACTCGCCGCGATACAAAACCCATCGCCGCGGCGTTGGCAACGCACGAAACAGTGGCAGCCCGGACAACACCGGCGACCAGCCCATGAGAAACCGCGACCGCATGACGCTCCGTCAGAATCGCCGCGAGGATCGCGGCAGTTGGTGCCACACCCCGGCTTGTCAGACGCAAGGCCAGGAGTGTCCTGGCTCGGGCAAGCCGCCCCGCAACAGTCCCCTCGGGGCATCTGAGCATTCGGGCCGCTTCCTTGCGTGTGGCTCCTTCCAAATCGCACAACACAATCGGCAGCCGATATTGTTCGGGAAGTCGGCTGAGTTCCTCATCAAGTATCGCAATCAATTCGGCACGCAGGTCTGGCCCACCTTCGATACTCGGTTCTGACACCTCCGCGAGCGGTCTTTCACGCTTCACTCGCCGGGAATTTGCTCGCTGAAGTCTGCGGGCCGTGTTGTAAGCGACTCCGTAGAGCCATTGAGCCAACAGATCGCGGGTGCCGATGGTTGCGGCTTTGCGGGCCAGAACCAGGAACGCAGCCTGAAACGCATCATCGACATCGGCAGGATTACGGAGAACTCGTCGGCAGACACCCAGCACCATCGGCCCATGCCGATGAACGAGCGAAGCAAACGCATCCTGATCGCGCTGACGCACGAACAAATCCAGAAACTGACCATCGGTTTGGTTGTCCCGGGTAAGCTCATCAATGTGGTTCGTGACGAGAATCTGAACGACAGAGTTGATCACCACGCCCTCGAATCTGTTTTGTCCATCCCTACCAATTACTCCCCAC
>DASZJS010000430.1:0-5963 GCA_035947935.1 Gemmata sp.
TCCTGGTTTTCCCTCTTTACTCTTCCCTTACCCCATGCCCCTTGCACCTTCCTGTGGCGGCGGCGGAAGTGGATCGGTGGCAGCAACCCTCCGGATAATGACGGCAGTGGTCATGACCCCGCCCAGCAGAGCTAGTGCGACTAGCAGAATAACAACCACGACACCGTTCGGACTCTCGTCATCGTCGCTGCGACTGCGATTGCCACCTCCAAAGAAGTTGCCCAGCCCTGTGAAGGCACCACTCAGATTTTGCCAGGCCGAGAAGGTGTTGTGAATGCTGGCGTAGGTATTCCAAGCCGCCATTCCGTAGTTCATGAAGCCACCCCTTCGATAAGCCTGTGCCCAGGAATCGAGGGTGATCGCGTAGCCGGCAAACAACATAAAAGGAATGAGCAGGACATAGCCCAGATCCAGAGCAACCATCGTCTCTTTTTCGGTGATCCAGCCGAAATAATGGGCCGAGAGAGCCAGGAAGCTCAGATAGCACCAGGTAAAGCCACACGCCGACATGATGGCACCCATCCAGCACATGAACCGGTGCCAGCCTCCCTCGTGCTTGGCCTCGACCCAGACTTTGCCCACGGCATAGGCGTTCCAGACCGAGATGCCGAAGTTCAGCACCCAGACCAGGGCAAACAGAACATATCCCATGTGGCAACTCCTCTTTACTTCGCCAGAGCGGAACTCGGAACGCGGAGTGCGGAACATCAGAACATAAAACATCGGAAGGTTTTCGTTTCTTCCGTTCCGCACTCCGCGTTCCGAGTTCCGCGTTTCTGATCACTTGGTTGTCGCCTTGAGCTTTCGATAGCGCCGAATAAGTGCGTTTGTGGAACTGTCGTGATTGAGAGGAGGTTCGGCCGGGCTTTCCAGTTCCGGGATGATGCGTTGAGCCAGAACCTTACCCAGTTCGACTCCCCACTGGTCGAACGAATCGATGTTCCAGATAGTTCCCTGCGTGAAAACGGAATGCTCGTAGAGTGCGACGAGTGCGCCAAGCGTCTCCGGCGTGAGTCGTTCTGCGAAAATCGTGTTGGAGGGGCGGTTGCCTTCAAACACCCGATGAGGTACCAGCCAGTCGGGTGTACCCTCAGCCTGCACCTGCTCTGCCGTCTTCCCGAAGGCCAGTGCTTCAGTTTGGGCGAAGACGTTTGCCAGGAGCATATCATGATGCCGACCGAGCGGGTTGAGCGCGTGAGCAAACGCGATGAAGTCACAGGGAATAAGCCGCGTTCCCTGATGAATCAACTGGTAGAAAGAATGCTGACCGTTCGTCCCGGGTTCGCCCCAGTAAATGGGACCGGTTTGATAAGTAACCGTTGTTCCATCGAGAGTGACGTGCTTTCCGTTACTCTCCATTGTCAATTGCTGGAGGTAGGCCGGGAACCGCTTCAGATATTGCTCGTAGGGCAATACAGCGACCGTCTGGGCGTTGAAAAAATCGGTGTACCAGACCCCCAAGAGGCCCAGTAGCACGGGCAGGTTCTTCTCGAAAGGGGCGGTGCGGAAGTGTACATCCATCTCGTGGAAGCCAGTAAGCAGCCGACGGAAGTTGTCTGGCCCGACTGCCAACATCGTCGAGAGACCGATCGCTGAATCCATCGAATACCGCCCGCCAACCCAGTCCCAAAATCCGAACATGTTTGCCGTGTCGATTCCGAACTCGGATACCTTCTGAGCATTCGTTGAGACGGCAACGAAGTGCCGGGCGACTGCCTTCGCATCTCCACCCAATCCCTTGAGCGACCACGCCCGGGCACTCTGGGCATTGGTCATCGTTTCCAGGGTGGTGAAGGTCTTCGAGGAGACGATGAAGAGTGTTTCGGCCGGATCGAGGTCGCGAGTTGCTTCGACCAGATCGGTATCATCGACATTCGATACGAAACGGAACGTCAGGTTTCGATCGCTGTAATACTTGAGTGCCTCATAGGCCATAACGGGACCGAGGTCGGAGCCGCCGATACCGATATTGATAATGTTGCGGATGCGTTTGCCGGTATGACCTACCCAGGTTCCACTGCGAACCCGGTTACAAAACGCGGCCATCTTGTCGAGTACGCTGTGAACCTCGGGTACGACGTTCTGGCCATCCACCACGATCGATTCTCCACGTTGTGCACGGAGGGCAACGTGAAGAACAGCCCGATTCTCGGTGATGTTGATTTTGTCGCCGCGAAACATGGCCTCGATTCGACCACGTAGGTCGGATTCCTCTGCCAGTTGCAGGAGGAGCTTGAGGGTCTCATCGGTGATGCGGTTCTTCGAATAGTCGAGAAAGAGTCCCGCGCCTTCAGCGGTGAGTCGTTCGCCGCGGCGGGAGTCGGTCGCGAAAAGCGAACGGAGGTGAACCCCCTGGAACGTCTCGTAATGGGTCTGAAGCGCCTTCCAGGCCGTGCGTTGTTGCAACGGTGCGAGACTCATGATGTGATACCTCGGGGGCGACTCAGGTGAGTAATTATCCTCTCGACGCGTTTCGGGTCGGGAGAGGCACAGTGTACGAGGGAACTGTAGGCGATTCGTTCCACAGTGAGAAGAGGCAGAATTATTGCCAAATGGGTCGTCCAATGGCCTCGCGGAACTGGGGGGTGTAGCATGTGGCGTCTCAGATTCATCAACTTTCTGCTTTTCTGACACATTAAGGAGTAGGCAGGGAACGAAATTGGAATGATACTTGCAGCTTTGATATCGCTTATCTCAAAGTGACATCGTTAATCCACTCAGGAGTGCTTGAAATGAAAATCAAGAGAAAAGGATCGGCGGCGTGGAGAGGTGGAATCAAAGATGGCAAGGGGACCATTTCAACTGAGAGCGGCGCGATTAAGGACTACCCCTACGGTTTCGCAAGTCGCTTTGAAGGCCAAAGAGGCAGTAACCCGGAGGAGTTGATCGCAGCAGCGCATGCGAGCTGCTTCACAATGGCCCTATCACTGATCTTGGGTGAGGCCAAGCTTACTGCTGAGCAGATGGATACTTCTGCCGAAGTCACACTGGAGCAGGTTGAAGGTGGCTTCGCCATCAAAGCTGTCCACCTGACGTTGAAGGCAAAGATTCCCGGCGCGGACCAGGCGACGTTCGAGAAGCTCGCTGGCATGGCCAAGGCTGGCTGCCCAGTGTCCAAGTTGCTCAAAGCCGAGATTACCCTCGAAGCGACCTTGATTGGCTAAATCGGCGTTGGCCAACAGCACTAGGCTCGCTGTGTTCAGGCCACGAGATGACTTCAACTCAAGAATGAGATGGCTCGCTTCTCCGCAGAGCCAGTAAGTGTGATTCCAAAATGACTTGTAACGCCCCATCGTCTCGGCTAGGTTAATGAATACGCCCTTCGCTTGCCCATATCTTCGCCTTCGCCTCGCCCCATCGCCATCTCCTTCAACTCTTTCCCTTCCCTTCGCGCCAGCGTCGGTTGCGCTGTGTCGTTGCTTCACCCGCACGGGAGAAATAAATGCCAAAGTCTGAAGTGCAAATCGACCTGGGCACCACCACGATTAACTGCACGCTTAAGGAAATCGAGGCGACGTTTTCTTGGCTACTGGTGGAGATGCACGCCGCACTACCGCGGCTCCGCCCCGATGAACGCGCTGTGCTGCGCAGGATCATGACGAACGAGAGTGGATCATTGACCGTCAGCGATGTATTCCCGGAATTCACGCGCGAGTCCGAAGGACACAAGACGCTCCGTCGGCTGCGTGCCGGGCAGTTCATCCGTCCTGCAAAGACAGGTCGTTGGGAACCCAACGAGCGGATTGAGCTAAAACCCTTCGGTTGGCTGGTCTGGAACCGATGCGGCGAAGCCAGTCTTTTCAGAGATGAGACTGTCAACGGCCATGCGCCCGAATGCGAAGAGGTGGCGGATGATGTGGTAATCGACCTCGCATCCCCAGATGTGAACGATCTGGAAGCTGAGGCAGCGATGCTTCTGAAGGATGAAGACGTTTCCAACTGGGACGGCGACCTGATGGATGTTCAGGATTTCTCGAATGACAACAAGGGCGGACGGGCTTGATTTTGCACACGGAGAGCTATTCGGCCGCCACACGCTGTAAATCGGCGCGTTTGCCTTCGTAGGTTTCATCGAACGACAGGATCACCGGGTCGGGGTTGATGCCTTCGGCTGCACACGCCTGGGCATAGACCGCTGGCCACCAGTTCTCGTGGTTCGTCAATCCCTGTTCTCGTACCGTTGACCAGTTGCTCAGCACCTTCGACCACGCGCGATCGCCATATTCGAGTGCTTTTTGCAGCGTGCCGAACTCGGGAACGTACCACTGACGGCCAATCTGGGAATGCAGAACTTCATCGGCCCAATCAAAATCCTGAAGCGTGGCGATCAGCGGCAGGCCGGAAGCCTGCCCCGTCTCGAACTCGTATCGCTTGCCTGTTTTGGGCATCAACCCCTGTTCGATGAAATAGAGAACACCGTGCCGCTCCATCGGGGTACACTCTGCGTTCAAGCGATACGACCAGTTGAACGTGATTTTGACCTGCTTCCAGTCCACGCCGAGCGCCACGAACCCAACTTCACCCATCATCGCGTGTCGGGCCTCATCCCAGAGTTGCCGGGACATATCGCGGTAGTAGCCCCACGGTTTTCCAGAAGTCTGGGCGATGATGCCGGCCATCATTTCGGGGACATCGATCTCACGAAGGCGCTTGTAGAGCATCATCAGTGCTTTGGCGCGGGCCGGGAATTCCGGATTATAGAGGAATGACTCGGCGTTCACGCCCTGGTTCCACGGGTCGGTGAATCGCTCATCGCGCCTGGGGATGGGGTCGTACTGATAGGGTTTGGCCGAATGGCGGCGAAGAATACCCTGTTGGTTCGGAGGAGTTTGCTGCCCGATTCCGGATTGAGCCGAAGTGATCGCGGTCCCATCCAGCCCGCCAGCCAGATCGAGCAAATCGCCCAGGTATTTCCCCCATTGTCCCAGTTTTTGTTCGCGATGCGAACCGAGTTCGACCAGACAACTCATTGCAGAGGCACCCCAGTTCGCCATATCACTTGCTTCGAGTAATGCGAACCGTAAGGTCCGTCGGCTGGGGGCATCGGTGAGAGGGTTGGTGTCATCGCAATACTGGCGCATCGCATGGATGAGTTGATCCATCGCAACCCGGTATGCCCCTTCGACCAACTCTTCGGTCGTTGGAGCAGCGAGGATTTCATCGAAGAACGCTTCGAGGGCCGGGTGGGGAACATCTTCGAGTCCGAGCGGTGGTTCGCGCATCTCGGCGATGCGGTTTCGCAATGCCGAGACGTGTTCCGAGCAAAGGTAAGCGTGGTGCGAAAAACCCGTCTTCAATTCGTAAATCGGTTCGGCGGTGATTCTGGCTGTGAGTATCTGGTGGAGTCGCTTGAACGCATAGTGGAATCGCTTCAAGCGGCGAACGCACTCCTCGACCGAAAGCCCAGGTTTGGCAGCTTCCTGAACGGTACAAAGCCCCGCGAGTTGGGGAAGCCCCATGTACGATTCATAACCCGCCAGAGGTGTGGGAGTAGGCAATGGAGAGTCCTCGTTGATTCATGACCCGCGATCCATCGTTCATAGTCGTTCCGGACACCCGGCGAGTCAACTGCTGAAGTAGGTCGGGCTGTACCGACTGTCGGGCACAGCCCGACCTACTTTCTTGGTATCATTGTGCTGAAAGTGGTTCGGAGGGCGACCGATGACCGAGGCGGAGTGGCTGACGGCGACCAACCCAAAGCCGATGCTGAAGTTCCTCGCAGGCAAAGTAAGCGGCAGAAAGTTACTTTTGTTGGCCTGCAATTTCATCCCGTATGAATTTTTAGACAGACCGGAAGATGAATGGATAGACTTGATTCTTTCAACTGCCGAGAAAATGGCAGAGGGCACTGCATCCCGAGATGAAGTGAAACGGGGGAGGCTTGCGTGCCGCAGTAATGATGGTCGGGTAAGCGTCTCTTAAGTGGGTAGTTTTTCGTAGTGTGATTCTCAGGCAGCGTTGAC
>DASZJS010000431.1:0-3161 GCA_035947935.1 Gemmata sp.
CAGGGCGTGCGACTGGAACGTGAATTGGTGAGCGTGGCGTTCAGTCCGGATGGTCGGACTCTTCTCACTGGCAACGCAACCGGGAAGATTCGGGCGTGGGATGTCACGTTGCTGTTGAAGGGGAATTGAGAGTTAACGCAAACCATTTGGCTTGGCGAAGCCCTTTCGTGTCCGAAAAAGTAGTCCGCGACGAAGTCGCGGAATCAGCAGCGGGGCGGTCTACTGTATGGGAGTGGATCGGGAGCATATTCACTATCCGACCCACCTCTGCCGACACCTTAGCGAAATTGGCCATGTCTGAATACGATAACTTGTCGACCCGCACTTCCGACCATGTGGATGAGGATCGTCTCACCAACACGTTCCCGGAACGCACACGACAAGCTGTTGCCCTGGTGGAAGATTCCACTGGCGACCCCGATTCCGAATTTGGTTTACTGCTTTGTCAGCGACTCCGCCAAACCAGCATGCTGTTGTTGGAAGGATACGCCGCTTTTTTCGTCCGTGATCTGGTCTGGCCTGCTGCGGAAGACAGCAACTTCCAGATTTGGGTTCTGGCGATTGCAATGGCAATCCAAACTGGGTTGGCCGTTCTACTGCGGTCTCCCTGGCCCCGGACGTTGAGCAGGTTACGGGCTGTCGAATGGGTGGAATTGGCCGTCTGTGTGTTGGTTTTGGGGAGTACGCAGTTCAGTCATTTCGTTGATTCACGTACTTCATCGCAATATTTTTCCGAGGCAAACCCGAGGGATGGTCAGATAGTGCTGGCTAACACCTGGTTCATTCCGTGGTTCGCGCTTATCATCGGGCATGCCGTTCTCTTGCCTCATCGTGGGCGACAAGTATTGATTGGCTCTGTGATACTCGCACTGGCTCCGGTCATTGTTACGCTCGCGGCGTCCGTGGCCTGCCCCGAGCTTGCAGTTGCTCCGAAAGGACTTCTTTTCGCGCAGTTCGCGATCTGGGGTAGCGTCGCCGTAGGGCTTGGCGTCTACGGCGCCACTCGAACCGAACGACTCCGTGCGGAAGCGTATCAGGCCCGGCGATTCGGCCAATATCGACTGACCCGAAAACTCGGCGGCGGCGGAATGGGCGAGGTTTATCTCGCGGAACATTTGCTGCTTCGCCGACCGAGTGTCATCAAGGTGATCCGCGCGGATCGTGCCCGAGAGCCGGCTGTATTGAAGCGATTCGAGCGCGAAGTCCAGATACTTGCTACCCTCACTCACTGGAACACGGTTGCTGTGTTCGACTACGGATACACGACCAACGGCACCTTTTACTACGTCATGGAGTACCTGCCCGGCCTCGATCTCGATGAACTCGTTCGCCAATACGGCCCTCTTCAACCGGGCAGGGTCGTGTACCTGTTGCGGCAACTCTGCGCAGCATTGAACGAGGCCCACACTGCGGGTCTGATTCATCGGGATGTGAAGCCGAGTAATGTGATGGTCTGTCGCCGCGGTGGCGTGCGGGATGTCGCAAAACTGCTCGATTTCGGTCTGGTTCAAGGGGACGAGTCCGAGACAACCGCCGGGAAAAAGTTGACGGTGGAAGGAACTGTCCTGGGCACACCCCACTTCATGAGTCCGGAGCAAGCTGCCGGGAAACCAACCGACTGTAGGAGCGACATTTATTCGCTGGGCGCAACGGCGTACTTTCTGCTCTGTGGCAAACCTCCGTTCCACACGGGGCGGATAATGGAGATCATCGCCGCACACCTGATGACCCCACCGCCACCGCTTGCGACGGTTAATCCAACTGTTCCAGCTGATCTAGAGGCGATCATCATGCGCTGCTTGCTCAAGAAACCCGAGGAGCGTTTCCGCACGGTGGCTGAACTGGATGCCGCCCTTGCCGGGTGTTGCTCCGCGACGGCGTGGGGAAACGAGCAGGCGACAGAGTGGTGGGCAACGAGTGGGAGCAAACTCATCTGATGTGCGATTGATGGTCGTGCTGATATTTACATAACCCGACTTTGAAAGCCTCTCCATTTCTTGGGGTATTCCCCTTGCGGCGACCAGCTGATTGCTAAGCGCTCTTCACCTACTCCTTATAATGAGTCAACGTCTCAGATTGCTTCATCGGATGGTCTGTCATGCGAATCCTTACCGCGATTCCCGTTTATAACGAAGTTTCGCACGTCCGCGAGGTGCTGGCTGCGACCCGGCGGTACAGTCCGGAAATACTTATCGTCAACGATGGGTCCACTGATGGCACTGCGGAATTACTTGCCGCAGAGCCCGATTTGCTGCGAATCGATCATCCCGAAAACCGGGGTTACGGTGCAGCGTTGATCTCCGCCTTCGGATTCGCCATCGCTCGTGAGTACGATGTACTCGTCACGATGGATTGCGACGGACAGCACGAACCCTCCCGCATCCCGGTACTTCTCGAAGCGATCCACGATTGCGACATTGTTTCGGGCAGTCGTTACCTCCGGGATTTCCGCCAGGACACTCCTGCCCCAACCGACAGGCAATTCATCAACGCGACAATTACCAAGGAGATTAACGCTTGCTATGGATTGAACCTCACCGACTCTTTCTGTGGCTTCAAGGCATACCGACGGGACGCCCTGGAGAAACTGAGGATCACGGAGAACGGTTGGGGAATGCCGTTGCAATTGTGGGTTCAGGCCGCTCGCCAGAGGTTGCGGGTGAAGGAGATTGGCGTTCCCCGCCTGTATCTCGATCCGAACCGGGCATTCGGCGGCGTGATGAACGACCCCGAGCAACGGCTCGCTTACTATCGCAGCATCCTGGCATCGGCCGAACGCGATGCTCTTCCGACGTTTGGCGACGCGACACCATGTTGCTGTTCGGAATTCAGGTTCGTTCCAAGCTCACGGTCTTGAGAGTAGGACTCTGGAATGGCGGCCCATCAGCGGTTTCGCGTACCCAGCCGCAACGGTGAGGTGCTGGCTGTTCCGGATTTCGATGCCATCCCGGACTTGATAGAAAGGAATCGCCGCAGCCTCGACTGTTCGGATGTGATGATCGGTGGGTTTCCTCTACGAGAACTCCGGGCGCTGGCTCAACGTGAAGCTCTGGCACAATGCGAAAGCCCCGGGACAGTTGTCCCAGGGATTTCATCAGGTCCGTTGATACTGACAGGACATCAACCGGAATTATCCCACCCCGGCGTCTGGGCGAAGAATT
>DASZJS010000432.1:0-4292 GCA_035947935.1 Gemmata sp.
TCACACGGAGTGTGATGTCTACGATCAAAACCAGCCAACGAGAACTAAACGGCCCTGCTGGAGCGCAAGGCACGGAATTACTTATCTCTGTTCGCTGACATTCCCGGTTCGCCAAGAAGTGGGAGGATTACCCGATCCACATCTGCTTCTGTCTGGATTGGTGGGACATTCCCGAATAGTTCCCACGACTCTCTGAGGACAGCCGATTTACCAGGCGGCAGGGCAACCAATTCCCCAACGGTCTCCATTTCCAGCATGTCCTCATTGGAGAATGTCTGATACCGCGTTCCGAGGTCGGGATACATCGCTCCTTCCCGGTAATCGAACCGTTTTACGAACAGCATCCCCGAATTCAGGTAAGCAACCCACCCCATCCGGTGTGCAAGACCGATCTTGGTCGGTCCTTTGTTCACGTCTTGTCGGAGAAAGATGTAGCGGTTGCCGAACATCCACCGGGTATCTGCGAAGTCGAAATACGGCCAGAGAATTAACTCCTGGTTCGGTGCAAAATCGGCGGGAGATTTCGCTTTACTGGGATGACCGGGATGATTTTTCTTGGGCGGCAAGGGGATCACTTCAATGCCCCCCGGAGCCATGACGGTTGGACCCCAGGGTGCAAGTTCAGTGGGTACACTGCCGATATTCGTGACGCGAAGTGTCACTTCGACCCGAGTGCCCTTTGCTGTGAGTTGGAGCTCCATCTCCTTTTGCACACCATATTCCACCTCGGGCGGAGGCGTAATTCTGACAGCGTGGTCACCGATTGCTTCCCATTTCACGGGGCGGTTGTCGGCGAAGTACGTCCGAGTCAGGTCTTCGGGGGCCAGCCAGAATCGATGTCCCCCACGGATCTGCCATTCTGCTTCGCCGCTACCCCCCATCATGGAGTCGTAATTCTTAAGGACATTAATTCCGTCCGGAAGTCGGTAGGAGATGATCCGGGGACCAACATCGAGCGTGACAATGAGTTCCATCTCTCCATTGCCCAGGCAGAGGTTATTCGGCCAGCCACGATATCCGATGACTTGCATGGGATCAGCCTCCAGACTGCTCGCGCGACGAGGGGAAGGTAAAAAAGAAACGGACGGCGGGCATCTTATAGTGCCAGTCGTCCGCGCGTAGTCAGGATTCGCTTTTCTTATTTCTGCAACAGGCGAGTATAGATGCGGCGTGAGGCCAAAGCCCCGACAGCAACAAGCCCCAGCAGTAAGCCAGCGGGTGCTGGCACGGGAGTTGTCTGCGGGCCACCCCCTGGAACCCGGGTTCCTGTCCCTGGGGGAGGGGATGAACTGGGTGGAGTGCTTGTGGTTGTGGATGGGACTCCACCCCCCGTCGTCAGTAGCGGTGCTCCACCTCCAGAATTATCCCCGGCCCCAAGACCACCTCCAAGCCCACCGCCAATGCCACCAATCCCACCCCCTACTCCACTGGTATTGCCCAGGAGACCAGCGAAAGGACCGGCCCCTGTTGCCCCACCGTTGATGTAACGGAGGGCATACTGAGACTGAGCTACAATCCCTTCTGCGTTTGGCATCCCCTGTAAACGAATCAGTTCACGCCCGTTGATGTCTTGGTTTTGGTAGTAAATCGCATCGTTGCCCGTGAGACTGTCGAGGTATGCTTGCGCCAACGAGACAAATTCTGGAGCCTGATCTTTTGGATAATTTGCCTGAAAATCCCCCGCGAAGAGATCGAAGGAGACAGCGCGATCCATTGGCTCGGTTTCGTGGGTGAGTTCCCAGAGTGCAACCTGGAAGGCAAACGTCTCGGTTGGATGGGCTAACTTGTTCTCAAAATAATACCGACCGAAAAGTTCCTTGATGAGAGTGGCCCGGTGTTCAGCCGCCCGTATTCCTTCGGGGGTTGCTTCCAATCCGTAGGAGTGAGGTTCGAGCAGACTCAGTTGCCGAAACTTGTAGAGTTTTTCAGCTAAAATCGGCACGTCGATTTCAGCACAATAACCAGTAAAGTTCCTGTCGAGTCCACCGGTCCCAAACTCGCTCTTGGGAACTTCCCAGTGGAAAGCTCCAACGTTGCAGACTTTCTCTTCGCCCTTCCATTTGTACTTAAACGATGTCTTGGGATCGAGGTTGTTGTAGTAGACGTCCAGGGACGGAGTCTGCGCCATCGAACGGGAGCAGATACCCAATACCATCACGAGGGCGAGGAGTGTAGTGAGACACCGTAATGAAATCGAACAGGAGTCACAGTTCTTTTTCATAAGGGGCTGGCTCCAGCGGAGGGGTCGCCAGGACCGGGCCAAAGAAGTACATCCGTGTAGGACATATTGCTGCATGAGAAAAGGCTAGCGATGAGGTCGAAAAAATGGAAGCCCGAACTCATGCGAATGCTCAGAATTCAGCTTAGATCTCTCATTACAGACGAAACCCTATCAGACTTCAACACTCGCATGAACTCTGTTTCCCAAGGCGAACATTCGTAAATACTCCCTGACACCGGTCAGAATTGCACGAAAAACCGAAAGCCAGGAACTGCTATAATGCCCCAACCTGCTCGTTTCCAGATTCCCGATGCAACCTCAAGAAACGCAGCAACTGAACTGACCTGTCAAGACGTCATCGAGACTGGCCGAACATGCCTTCTCCCGCGCTGAACACCAGCACTCGATTATCGCTCCCTCTCTGGAATGAGCGATACGCTAGTCCACATGCACCAACGACAGCCAAGGAGATGCAGGCGCGTGGATGGGATGCTGTGGATGTTGTGTTCGTCACCGGCGACGCCTACATCGACCACCCCAGCTTCGCGATGGCGATCCTGCACCGTGTTCTCGAACAAGCTGGGTTTCGCGTTGCCATTCTGAGCCAGCCAGCCTGGAAATCCTGCGAGCCCTGGCGGCAATTTGGATGTCCACGTTTGTTCTTCGCCGTCAGCGCGGGGAACATGGACTCACTCATCAACCATTACACGGCCAACAAGAAAGTCCGCAACGACGATGCCTATTCGCCTGGAGGGCGAATCGGACTCCGACCAGATCGGGCAACGCTCGTTTACTGCCAGCGAGCCCGTGAGGCATTTCCCGGCGTTCCAGTCATTGCTGGTGGTGTTGAGGCCTCGCTCCGCCGATTGGCTCATTACGACTACTGGTCGGATTCCGTGAAGCGATCCATTGTTCTGGATAGCAAGTCGGATTTGCTCGTCTACGGTATGGGCGAGAAGAACATCGTTGAGATTGCTCAGCGATTAGCGGCAGGTCAAACGCTCCGCGACCTCCGCGATCTTCGTGGAATCGCCTTCGCCTTGGGAGCAAAGGAGTCCGAGGAATTGCGGACTCGGATGAACGCGGAACCCGAAAGGCGAACCGCAGGAGACCGGCAATCCGAGATTGAAGCTTCGGTGCCCATCGAACTACCGAGTTACGAACAGGTCAAGGCCGATAAGGGACTATTTGCCGAGGCTACGCGGATCATTCACACGAATACCAATCCATTTAATGCGGCGACTCTCATCCAGTTCCACGACCGACAGGCCGTGGTACAGACACCCCCTGCCCTGCCGCTCACCCAAGACGAGATCGACGCGATTTACGATCTGCCTTACACGCGTCGGCCTCATCCAAGCTATACCGAGCCGATCCCCGCTCACGAGATGATTAAGGATTCGATCACCCTGATGCGTGGGTGCTTCGGAGGATGTACCTTCTGCTCGATCACCGCTCACCAGGGGCGGATCATCCAGAGCCGCTCGCAGGAATCCGTCCTCAAGGAAGCGGTAAAACTCGCAGCTGATCCCGAATTCAAGGGGGTTGTTTCAGACGTTGGCGGCGCAACCGCAAATATGTTTACGATGCGTTGCACGCGGCCCGAAATTGAGGCCAAGTGCAAGCGACTCTCGTGTGTTCACCCTACGATCTGCAAGCTCCTGGGGACCGAACATGCACCACTCATCGAGTTGATGAAGAAGATTCGGAACGTCGATGGGATTCGCAAGGTATTTGTCTCATCGGGCATCAGGATGGATCTGGCGCAACTTTCCCCGGAGTATGTCCGCGAACTGGCGGAACACCACACCGGCGGACGACTGAAGGTTGCACCCGAGCATACAAGCCCAAGAGTTCTGGAGATGATGAAGAAGCCCTCCATCGACAATTTTGGGCAGTTCGCACAGCAGTTTCAGGAAGCATCCACCGAGGCCGGCAAGCCGCGACAGCAGATCGTTCCTTACTTCATCGCAAGCCATCCGGGGTCCGATCTTCACGACATGATCGACCTTGCTGTGTATCTCAAGCGGAACGGCTACCGACCCGATCAGGTGCAGGACTTCATCCCGGC
>DASZJS010000433.1:0-6050 GCA_035947935.1 Gemmata sp.
TGAGCGAGTCAATCCCCAACCGGATTTACTGATGGAGATTCTCAAGTCTAAAACGAAATAAAAAGTGTCCGATTCACATGCTTCCTCTTGCACCATCTCTATGGGAGGTTATAGCTCTGAGTCTCAACAAGCCCGGCGTGCATGTGCTGGGGAAATAAGAGGGTCGGCATGGAAGCCGCGAGCCCAGTGTGCCGATGGCTGTTTGCTGTGGGGTTGGTTGCCCTGGCGGGGTGTCAAACGCCAGGCTCATCCGAGGCACTCAATGCCCGTGGACAAGCCCCCGGAGAGCTACCTGCTCCGCTCTCTCCTGCCTCATTACCCCCGGTTATCCCTCCTCAGCCGATGCCGCCAGCCGGGCCAGTTGCCCCACTTCAGCCGATGCCTCCAGTCGGGCCAGTTACCCCACTCCAGCCTGTGCCATCCGGTAGTGGTCTTGCTGTGCCAAGTGGGCCTGTTCAGGGGCTGCCGGCTAACTCCAATGTTGCGGGTGGGCCTGTTCAGGGTCTCCCTGTCAATTCTGGTGTTGCGGGTGGTCCTGTTCAGGGATTCCCGATCAACCCTGGGCCGATTACACCCGTGGCGATGGTGATGCCGCCCTCGAATCGGCCGAATGCCGAGACCGCGATGAACCTGCAACGGGAGAGTATCCCGCAGATCGGCGGTAGTACCCCGCAGGTCAAGGTAATGGCACAGGTTGGATCATTTATTATCACGGATCAGGAAGTGGTGGAAGCTGTCCACATGCGGCTTGAAGAGCTCCACGATCTCGCTGGATCTGCCCGCGCAGACAAGGAGAAGAAAATCTATCAAGAGGAACTCTGGAAGCTTATCGAGCGGGAATTGCTGATCGACGATGTGTTCACCAGGCTCAAAAAGAACAAAAAATCGAACGATGAGATCAAGGAGATCGGTGTACAGGCCGCTGACGAGCGATTGCGGGACATCCGGAACCAACAAGGTGCCAGGACGGAGGAGGAGTTTATCCGCGGCCTCCGCGCTCAGGGATTGACGCTTGCTGGACTCCGCCGAAAGATCGAGCGAGAGACAATGGCCGAAATATACGTTCACGGTGTGTTGAAGGACACCGGTCGGAACCCGGGATTCTCCGATATCCGTAGATACTATGACCAGCATCCCGAGGAATTTCACGTCGAGGACCGCGTGAGATGGCAGGGCATTTTCATCAGTTTCAATAACTACACCAATCGCGAAGCCGCAAACGCACATGCCCAACAGGTTCGGCAGATGGCGATGGAGGGGACCGATTTCGTATCGCTGATCAAGACCGAGGAGAAAGCGCCTCGCGGTCGTCAGAACTGGGATGGAATCGGGGCGACCCGGCAAACCGTCCCAATCGATGTCGCCCCAACCGTGTGGGCACTCCAACCGGGACAAATCAGCGGACTAATTGAAACGCCAGGCGGTTACCACATTGTGAAGGTGTTAGAACGAGAATATGCGGGGCTGCGGCCGTTCGATATCAAAGTTCAGAACGAATGCCACGATAAGCTTCAACGACAATACCGAGACGGTGATCGCAAGAAGCTGATCGACGATCTCTGGCGAAAGGGCACAGTCGAGGTATTCCCGACACATTAGAGTTTCAGTTTTTCAGTGTTCAGTTAATGAACTCAGACAACTCAGACAACTCAGACAGCGTATAGTGGTTCTAATGTCTTCACTGAACACTGAACACTGAACACTGAACACTGAACACTGAACACTGAATCGAACATGTCACCCGAAGAAGCTGTCTCGCGGTTGAACACAATCCTCGCCCACGCCTGGATGGTCCGGACGTTCCTCAAACACGCGGACGAGATCCAGGAGAACGAGGAAATGCTCGATGTTCCACGAACGCTCTACGACAGCATTCGCGCAGTGGAACCAGCTTTTCAGCGCAACGACACAACCGATTTCCTCCGTCGGTTGAAGGGAAAGCTCCCGAAGATTCGCCGGGCTGCCGAGTATTTCAATGCTCACTACAAGGAGTTTTCCCCACACACCAACTTCGAGATGGCAGCGATGTCGCTGCTCGGAATCGCTCAACACCTTGAGGAGATATTCGCGGCTCTCAAGTCAGCGAGTACAACGGAGAACGCGGAGCAAGTGCCGAATTCCGATGTGTGATGTGCGATCCCACCGCAGTGATGAGTTTCTTGCATGCCGAGGTAATAATCCCCCATCAGTTTTTCCGCGGCGGTCCTTTGGGTCCATCCGGTGGGCCGCCTCCAAAGCCTCCCGGTCTGCCATTCGGCCCGCCGCCTGGGCCAGGCATCTGTTGTCGCTTCCGTTCTTGAGCATCATCCAGTTGTCGCTTCTGTTCTTGAGCATCTTTCACGCCTGGGCGGTCGCCCATTTGCTCGCAAACAACGGCCAGTTGCTCATAGGCAAAGTATCTGACCTCATCCTGGGGGAACGATCCTCGACCACACCACTCCGTTACGCGATTCAACTCATCGATCAATTCCTTCAGCACTATCTGGGCATCCGGAAGACGCTTCGCGTTGGTAAGCAGAACAGCAAGAAAGTATCTGGTCCATGCCTGATTAGTGACCGTCGGTGGTACTCGGTTGTCGTTGCCGCCTTCCGGAGCGGATAGGCCGCCGATCGCCTCCCGATACGCAGTTTCGGCCCCGGCCAGATCCCCTTTGCGTTCCAGCAATGCTCCCAGTTTGAGAGCCACCAGCCCCAACAGAGGCGGTTGATAGCCGGGCTCAAGGCTGCGAGTGAATTTCAACGACCACACCAGCGTCTCTTCATCCACCTCGGTATCGGGTGGGGCAGTCAAGTAGGTTTGCACCAGTTCGGCCCCGGATCGCTCATCGTCAGGAGATTCTTGTTGAAGGGTTTTCAGCAATTCGATGGCCCGGACATAGCTGATTTTTGCCTTGGATGTCTCACCCAGCCACAGTCGGGCCTCAACCACACGGCGGTGAGCCTTCGCGGCCTCAAGTTGGAGTTGGGGATTGGTGGCGTTCTGTTTCGCGAACGCATCGTAGAAGGTGAGAACCGCTTCCAGCATCGCCGCCTTGGCCGATGCGTCGCCAGCGGGGCCACCCGGCCCACCGCCTGGGCCACCCGGAGGACCGCCTGGACCACCACCTGGCCCGTGGTGACCACCCGGACGTACAGGGTGCGATAATCCCCAGATGCCAAATCCCTGCCGATTCCCGCTTGCCGCTTCAAACACCGACTCGAACGCGGCGAGTGAGAGCCGCAGGTTGGCATCGAGGTCGTTCCGGGCTTTGTCGGCCTCACCCAACCTTCGTGCTTCGGCAGCAAGGGCACTTTTCGTCTGTGCATATGCAACCCACCCGACCACCGCGGCCAGCACGAACACCACAACCACGGTGGCCGAGAGGATGGTGATTGCCGGATTTCGTCTGCACCAGCGCCACATGCGGCTGGTCCAGGTTTGCCGACGAGCCTTGATCGGGCGATCTTCCAGGAATGCTTGCAGGTCGCGGGCTAGTTCGCGTGCGGAAACGTATCGGTGGTCGGGTTCCCGGGCCATTGCCTTGAGAACGATTGTTTCCAGATCGAGAGGGATGGCGGGGTTGAGTTGCCGGAGTGGGACCGGGTCGGTATCGGTCACTTGCTTGAGCATGCGTGCTGGGGTGTCAGCGGGATAGGGCGGAATGAGCGTCAGCAGTTCGTACAGGGTTGCTCCAACACCATACACATCGCTCCGCGGGTCCGAGTCCCCAGCCAGACATTCGGGGGCGACGTATTGCAGCGTGCCGAGAATGTCGCCGGAGGCCGTGATCCCATTGAGATCGATCACCTTGGCGAGTCCAAAGTCGGTGATCCATACCCGACTGGATGAGTCAAGAAGCAGGTTGGCTGGCTTGATGTCCCGATGCAACACACCCTGCTTGTGGGCATAGTGCAGAGCTTCGGCAGCCTGGAGCCCCACTTCCGCAACGAATCTCCAGTTCCCATATTTCGGCATGGGATCGGGCTCGTGCGGGGATTTGGGAAGGGGAGGGGCAACAGTTTTGCGCATCGGGACGGTGGAAGGCGCAGGCGTGGATTCCGATTCATCCGCACGTCCCTGTTCTCGCCGCCACCTCTGAGCGAGTACATTCAGCCCTTGCCCGCGAATCAATTGCATCACGTAGTAAGGGAGAATGCCGTCTTGTTCGCCCACACCGAAGACCGGCACGATATTCGTGTGGTGCAATCGGGCAGCGGCATGAGCTTCCCGGATGAATCGCTCGCGGCGAATGCCATCGAACTGTGAGTGCGTGGCAAGTACCTTGAGGGCAACCGGTCGACCGAGCGATTCCTGCACCGCCTCGAACACGACACCCATACCACCGCGGCCGAGTTCGCGGACAATCCGGAAATCCCCGAACTGATCGGGAAGTGGGGGGGTATCTCCCGGACCAGTGGTTCGTCGAAAACGCTTCAAATACTCCATCTGCGCGACCGCGGGCAGCAGATCGCGAAGCTGCTCGGCATGCGAGGGGTGTGCCGCGGCATAGTCGCTCACCGATGGGTGTTCGCCCCGTCGAAGTCTATCGACGAACTCCTCGGCCAGCACATCCACTGGATCGCGGTCATCGAGTGGAGTCATTAATGACTTCCCGTTGGGATTGTCCAATATCTCACCCGTTGGAGTTCCCCGCAGTGAACCCTGGAATCGATTCGAGGATCTGTTTTAACCGAGCCAGTGCCCGGACGTAGCGCTTGCTCGCAGCGGCAGTCTGAATTCCCAGCAGACTGGCCGTTTCCGCATTACTGAGTTCCTCGAAGTGCCGCAGGGCAAGGACTTCGCGATCGATGGGGTCCATCTGGTCGAGTGCCTGTTCCAGTCGGGCGAACACCTCATTGCGATTGGCCGCGTGGCTTGGGCTGGGCAGATTGCCAAGCAAACACGCCACAAGACAAGCAGAATCGGCAGCCCCGGCGTGGATCGGAACCTCACGCCCCGCGTTTCGCTTCTGGGCCAAATGCTCCCGGTGGATGTCCGCCATGCGCTGGCCAACCACCAACCGGAGCCACCCGAAGAACGGCTGATCTGGCTTATCGAAGTAGTGTTCGACCCGTTTCAGGGCATCGATATACGCTTCCTGAAGAACATCCGACGGCGACACTCTCCCGGCCAGGCGATGATCGAGCCGGAGTTGCACCATTCTACGGAGCTTCTCGCGGTGTTTGTCGAATAGTTCCGCAAGCGCTGCGCCATCTCCACCTCGCAGGCGGGAGACCAGTGCAGCGATTTCGGGGTCGGTTTCGGCGGGCATCGCGACCTGCTCGTGAAGGCCAACGAGGCTCATGTGGAAAGTGTTCCAGGTGTGGTCGGGAAAGAAGTTCAAACACCGACCAATACACCAAACACACCACATTGGCATCGACTGAGCGGAGATTGGACCTTGCCTTCATTGTAAAACGCCAGAAGTGATTCCGCGACGACACATCGATGAGAGAGTGCGTAATTGTGTGGAGCGGCGATTACGACACGAATTGGAAATATGTAAAAATTTATATCTGTTTGATTTTATTAGGCGACATGACATCAGGCCACCGAGTTACCCTGAAACTCGGTGGCCTGTAAAACGGTTCGGAAGTCGGGGCAACATTTTCCGTATTCGGCTCGAACGATCACTTCTCAACCATGTTCCAGAGCTGGACAACTCCATCTGTGAACCCACCGACGGCAAGTGTTTTTCCGTCTGGGCTGAAGGCCAAGCAGCCGACATCCTTGAGTGTGGTCTGATAGGTGGCCACCTTCTTCACTTCGACAGTATGCTTCATCCCCTGAACTTCCAGCTTCCAGATATTGATCGCAGCATTCCGGGATTCGTCCGGAGGGGAAACAGTGGCCATCAGGTTATCGGGACCGATGGCCGCGGCGTACACGCCCTCGAGGATTGCCGGATCGCCGCCGATGATGTGGCTACCCGGAACGGGCCACACTGCCAGGGTGCCCGAGTATGCACACAGCCACTTGCCGTCCGTGGAGAATGAGATTCGCTGTGGAGTTTCCTTGAGTGGAGCGTTCTTGGGAGGAGCGTCCTTGGGAACAGTATCCTTGGGTGGAA
>DASZJS010000434.1:0-7459 GCA_035947935.1 Gemmata sp.
CGGCAAGGAGTTCGGCTTTGAACCACCCCGCCATCATGGGTTTGACACGGTCGATGCGATCCGGGCAATGAAAGATGGTCGGGCCAAGGTGTTTTTCGCGATGGGTGGTAACTTTCTCTCGGCCACTCCCGATACCGAATACACTGCTGCTGCGCTCAAAAACTGTCGATTGACCGCGCATGTTTCGATCAAGTTGAATCGCTCTCATCTGGTCACCGGTCGAACTGCTCTGATTCTCCCTTGCCTCGGCCGAACCGAGCAAGACATGCAAGGAGACCAAGAACAGTTTATCACCACGGAGAACTCGATGGGGGTGGTTCAACAGTCCCGGGGATCGCTGATACCGGCATCGCCGCACTTGCTCAGTGAATCCGTGATTGTGGCCAGACTCGCGGAAAAGACACTTCAAGGACGGACTACCGTTCCGTGGCGGGAACTGGTCGAGGATTACGACCGAATCCGTGAGCGCATTTCGCGCGTGATTCCAGGGTTTGAGGAGTATAACGAGCGCGTCCGAAAGTCGGGCGGATTTTATCTGCCGAACAAACCACGCGAAGGAGAGTTTCCAACGCCGTCAGGCAAAGCTCTCTTCTCCGCAAATCCACTCCATGAAATCAAGATCGAGCCGGGACAGTTGGTGATGATGACCGTCCGAACTCACGATCAGTTCAACACCACTGTCTATGGGCTCGATGATCGCTACCGAGGTGTGAAGAATGAGCGCCGAGTGGTTTTGATGAACTCCGCGGATATTCGCGCTGCGGGGTTGGCTGCTGGTGATGTCGTCGATCTCAAAAGTCACTTCAAGGGAGAAGTGCGAATTGCCAGGCGGTTTATTGTGGTTGAATACGAAATCCCGACTGGCTGTTGTGCAACATACTTTCCCGAGACAAATGTTTTGGTACCAATCGGGAGCACCGCGGACGGGAGTAACACCCCGACATCCAAGTTCGTGGTCATCACCGTCAGTCAGCACAAGAAATAAGGGCATGGTTCATTGAACCATGCCTCTTTCTATTGAGGAAGCCAGGGCTCGCTCGATCAACGAACAAAGCCCGAGGGCGATTAATTCGCCCTGGGGCTTTGGGTTGAATCCAGTGAAAACCGGAAACTCTTGTATTAGTTAGTAGCGTCGGCCACCACCGCCGCCTCCTCCGCCTCCGTAGCCGCCGCGGCCACCGCCGCCGCCACCACCGCCGTAGCCACCACCACCGCCTCCGCCACCCGAGCGAGGACGCTCTTCACGAGGACGGGCCTCGTTGACGGTCAAAGTGCGGCCAGCCAACTGGGTGCCATGCAACCCGGCGATGGCTGCCTCTGCCCCATCGTGCATCTCGACGAAGGCAAAACCACGGCTACGTCCGGTTTCCCGGTCGGAGACAATTTGTGCCCCCAACACGGTGCCGAACTGCGAGAACGCCTGCACCAGATCGTCGCTGGTGGTCTCGAAGGAAATGTTCCCAACGTACAATTTCTTACTCACAACTATCCTCACTGATGGCCTTTGCGGCCAAGTCAAACGGTACCGTCGCCGGATATCGGCGTCGGCGGTACAGGGGCAGACGACATTTCTGCCGGCTCGTTCCGTTGCAGACCCTCATTCTATCGGTGATGCCAGCGTGTGATGCCATCACATAATGAGAACGCGAGCGCAAGAAGAACGATGAGGGCGGTTCCTCTGCGGCGATACCAGCTTGACGATCTTGGAGGCTGTGAGGGCTAACTCAGAGTCGGAAAACCAAGAAGTGTCCAAGCGAGATTGCGGCAAAGCGATTCGTAGCTCCTGAGCGAGTGGCACTCGCCACCCTTACGTGAGGATCATACACAAAACTCCGGAAAGATAAACACTGATTTCCGGGAATTTGCAGAAAAACCCACCTGCTAAACACAAGTATGCTTTCAAGCTGAAAGCATCTCCGCTTTACTACTGAACTCATAAGCTTTTGAGCTTTGAACCCTTCGGATCATCGACGCACAGGATTGGGGTATTCGGCAGGTACAACGACTCGTTCCAATCGTCGGCCCTCTCTAAACACAACAACAGGGGCTGGCATCCCCACCGGCAAAATCGTCAGGAGTCGTTGCAAATCATCGACACTTGTTATTGGGCGACTGCCGAATCCAACGAGTATATCCTCGATCCAGAGTCCACCCGTCTGGGCCGGCCCATCCTCTTCGAGCAGGAGAATCTCGACACCCGTTTTCTGTTCCAGTTCAAATTTGTTGCGAAGTTCCGGAGCGAGTGGAACCTGACGGACGTGCAGTCCAAGATAACCTCTGATCACTCGTCCATGTTTGAGCAATTGCGGAAGTATTGTCTTGGCCGTGTTCACGGGTATAGCAAAGCAAATCCCTTGTGCAGGCTGGATGATCGCAGTGTTGATCCCTACAACGCGGCCCGCAGAATCCACAAGTGGCCCGCCTGAGTTGCCCGGGTTCAATGCGGCATCGGTTTGAATGATATTGTCGACAAGGTGGCCGGAGACACTCCGAAGAGTGCGCCCCAATGCGGAGATCACACCTGCCGTAACGGTCGATTCAAACCCAAGCGGGCTTCCGATCGCCACAGCGAGTTGGCCGACCTTGAGTTTGGCGGAATCTCCCAGCGCTGCAAATGAAAACTTTTCGCCTTCGGCCTGAACCACAGCGAGATCGGTCCACGGGTCGTTGCCCACAACTCGACCAAGCATTTCCGCCCCATCGCTCAACCGTACCCGAACTTTCTCACTTCCCTCTACAACATGGTGGTTAGTCAGAAGGAAACCGTCTGGAGTGAACATTACCCCCGAACCTGTACCTCCGCGTGGTCCCTTGCCGATTCGGAGATTCACAACGGCTGGCCTAAGTTGCTCCGCAACAGTGACCACCACACGCGAAAAGGCATCGAGTGCATCGCCATCGGTCGGTTGGGGCTGAGGAGTTGGAGTAGGGGTTGGCTCTTCGCCCCCGTTGGTGATGAAGTTTTGTGAGAAACGAGACATCTTGGTACTCCCATCTATGTTCGAGATGTCCCATTGTATCTGTGTTGTGTCAAGTGGCGTATCATCACCAGTGATCGCCCGCTCGAACGGAGGAGCTTATTGTGGATCGACGTGAGTTCTTGTCCACATCGGCGGCATTGACCGCGAACATTGGATGGTCTTCAACCGCTGATGCCGCGGAATTGCCTGGGTTTTCTACACCCCTGGAGGCAATGAAAGCAGCGCGCGAGAACGTGCTGTTCGTAACGTGTACCTATTCGAGTACTGCCTCGAAGAAGCCTGACTACCTTGCGGTCGTGGATGCCAACCCAAACTCGAAAACGTACTCGCAAGTTATTTCTCGACTGAACATGCCGGTCGCTGGTGATGAATTGCATCACTTCGGCTGGAACATCTGCTCGTCCTGCCACGGTAAGCCCGGGGATCGGCGCTATCTGATCGTTCCCGGTCTCGCATCTGGACGGATTCACATCATCGATGCCAAAGATTCCCTGAATTTGAAGATGCACAAAGTCATTCAACCGGGGGAGATTGCCGAGAAAGCCAACCTGAGCGCTCCGCACACGGTTCACTGCCTCCCATCGGGCGAGGTGATGATCTCGATGCTCGGGAATGCCAAGGGCGAAGCCCCGGGCGGCTTCCTTTTGCTTGACGATAAATTCGATCTTGTTGGACATTGGGAAAAGGAAGTCAAGGGGATGGGATTCAACTACGATTTCTGGTATCAACCGCGACATAACACAATGGTCTCCAGCGAGTGGGCCGCTCCGAAGACATTCGCTCCGGGGCCGAACTTTGACGATGTCCAGGCTGGCAAGTATGGCCGCGCGATTCACGTCTGGGATTGGAAGGAGAGGAAGATTCGTCAATCGTTGGACTTGGGCGCGGGGTCGATTCCCCTGGAAGTCCGCTTCGCTCACGATCCCACGAAGGCTATGGGATTCGTGGGAGCTGCGCTCAGCAGCACGATGTGGAGTTTCTCTCAAGACTCCCGAGACAAGAATTGGGTTGCGAAGAAGGCGATCGAGTTGGTTGCGGTTAAGAACGAAAAGTTTCCCGGTGGTGCTGTTCCCGGCTTGATTAGCGACTTCGTTATCTCGATGGATGACCGTTTCCTGTATCTGTCTGCATGGCTGCACGGGGAAGTTCGGCAATACGACATCAGCGATCCCACACATCCTAAGCTGACTGGAAAAGTAGCCATTGGTGGCGTCATTCATCCGGCCGCGAGGGTCAAAGAGAAGGAGCTGACTGGCGGCCCACAAATGCTCCAACTCAGCCTCGATGGAAAACGTCTGTATGCGACGAATTCTCTTTTCAGCACCTGGGACAATGTCTTTTACCCGGCTTTGGGAAAGCAAGGTTCGTGGATGGTCCAGATCGACTGCGATACGGATAAAGGTGGACTCGCGCTAAACGAGAAGTTCCTGGTGGATTTCGGTAAGGAGCCTGAAGGACCAAGCCGGGCACACGAGATTCGCTATCCTGGCGGCGATTGCACCAGCGATATTTTTAGCTGACCACGCCTGTTGGCTACAGGCAGTTGTTCACGCTGGGTCCAGCATGTTGCCACGCCGCACTTCAGGGCAGCAGATACAACGGAATGTCTTATGGCAAAGCCGACACGGACAATCCTGTTCCTCGCCGCGGAGGTGACCCGGGCACGGGCTGCCGCGAGTGCTTTCACTAAGGCAAGCACTCGCCTGGGTCTCTCCTGGACGGTACAGGCACAGGAGGTTGTTAATTCTCTCGATCTTGGTCTCCAGAAGGATCTCACTGTGGTGGCAATTGATTTGCCGGACTTCGCTCTCCCGGATGGAGGCGTTCGACTGGAACGGATGGCATCCACTCCAGATGTTGAGCAAGCCGTGAACGGTCTAATTGCCCGATTGCTCGGTGGTAGCGATGCTCCCCTGGTCCAGAAACCACCACCACCGCCCCCGCCGCCGAAGAAAGTCCACACGGTGAAGGTCAGCAGGGAAACGGCGGGACGAAGAGGGAAGGGGGTGACTGTCGTCTCGGATTTGCCACTCACCGAGGAACAACTCAAGGAACTGGCAACGCTCTTGAAGAACAAATGCGGAACGGGAGGGACAGCAAAGGATGGTCGAATCGAAATTCAGGGAGACCAGCGCGACAGGCTCGTGGTGGAGTTGGAGAAACTTGGGTACAATGTGAAAAGGGCAGGGGGGTGATGCACGCAGAGGATTCCCCCGATCTCAGTTCGACTTCGACACTGTGGGGACAGGCAAATGGTAAATGGTGGATTGTTAGCCAGTTCAAATCATGAGTTTGTTTATGATTGAAGTGATTGTGCCGTTCATAACTGTATCACGAGAGGGCATTGACACATGACAATTTGTGACTGAGATTGGTGTATGAATCTGTGATCGGGAGGAAAACGCCTTGTCAATGTGGCAAATCGAATCATCGCAATCTTGTGAGATTACTGACACCTCTGACAATACTGGCACCCTCAACTCAACGCGCCCGAACTGCTGACAGTTTACCCACGCACGGGCAGAACGCCCGCCCACGCGTGGGCGCAGCCGAGCGCTCAGTACGCAGGTCAACAAATACCAACGCATGTCACTTTCTAAACCACGCGGAGTTTTGTTTCTTCTCGCAGTTCGACACGGCCAGATGCTTGCTTTGTGGATCGTGGAGTTCGATAACAACGCACAGTGTTCCACGAGGAGATTCTCACATGGTGCGCATCGGGATTATCGGGATCGGCTTCATGGGTCGAATCCATTACCTTGCCTCTCAACGGCTCAAAGGGGCACAGGTCGCTGCGATCTGTAGTCGCGATCCCGCCAAACTCTCCGGCGACTGGCGAAACACCCGCGGGAACTTTGGTCCGGAACCTGGAATGGTCGATCTGTCCGCGGTGAAGAAATACGCCAACGTGACGGACCTCCTCAGCGATCCCGGCATTGATTTAATCGACATCTGCGCTGTGACCGACCAACATGCCGCTCTTGCGGTCCAGGCACTCGAGGCCGGGAAACACGTCCTCGTCGAGAAAGCCATCGCGCTCTCCACTGCCGATGCCAATGCAATGGTCGATGCTTCCAAACGAGCCGGGAAGCTCTTAATGGTTGCTCACGTCCTGCCCTTTTTCCCGGAGTTCAAGTTTGCCGCGGAATTGATCCGGGGTGGGAAATACGGTCCAGTCCGCGCAGCACACTTCAAGCGCGTGATCGCCCGACCTGACTGGTCAGCGGACATCTCCGATGCCGCCAAGACTGGTGGGCCGGCTGTTGATCTTCATATCCACGACACGCACTTCATCGGTCTGGTTTGTGGCGTCCCGAAGCAGGTATTTTCCGTCGGTACCATCGAAGGAGATGCGGTAACCTACCTCACCACCTCCTACCTTTATGGTCCAGGCGGGCCAGCGGTGACCTGTTCCAGTGGGGCAGTTTGCATGTCCGGGCGTCCGTTCGTTCACGGGTACGAGATCTACCTCGATCGTGCGAGCCTGATCTACGATTCCGGAGGAACCCCTCTCACCCTGTTGACCTCCGATGGGAAGGTAACGCAGCCCGACCTCGCCGGGGGAGGAGACCCGCTGAGTGCATTCGCGGAGGAAATCCAAGCTGCGGTCGATGGGATAAATGCGGGGAAAGAGCCAGACCTGTTGAGCGGTCACCTTGCTCGCGATGCACTCGTCTTGTGCCATCGTGAGTGTGAATCTGTGAAAACAGGGAAGGCCATTGCGATTTGATAACTACCCAGACTACCCACTCACACTAAGCGGAATTCCCTGCTTACCTTCAACCGATTCGCGAACTGACAAACCGTAACGGTTGTCGCGGTTCCGTGACTTTTGCCGATCTGAACGAACAGAACGGTCCGGCAAAGGCGGGAGGATTCGCGATGACCGCGAGAATCTGGTTGATTTCGGGTGTTGTGGTAACCATCTTCAGTGCCTCGGGCTGTATCACGGACGGTTACGATAGTGCCAAACTCGCCCGGAATGCTGGTCCCTCGTGCGATATTCCCCTCGCTCATCGAAACCAAGTGTACGTGTTTGTGATGGGCGGAAACAATCCTGTGGAAATGTTGGCTCTCGACAAATTCCGTCAAGGACTCAGCGCGCAAGGGTTTGCCAAAGTGGCGACAGGTCCATCGATCTATTCCTCGTGGATGGCCAGTGAGATGCGGCGAATCCATTCTGAGGAACCGAATGCCGTGTTCGTGATCGCCGGGTTGGATTCGTCCGCATCTCTCGCAGTGAAAATGAGTGAGAAAGCCAATGACGAAGGTATTCCAATTCGCGAGGTGGTGATTGTCGATCCAACAGGAAAAACTCCGGTACCACAGAGTGGTTTGCGAACGCTAATGGTTGGGACAAGCTATGGCATCCGGGCCAATTCCTCGGTCGAATCGCTGGTGATCACAGTTCCCGGCCAGTTCGGATTATCGGCGGATTCACGAACGATTGATCGGGTCGTGCAACTCCTGAATGAAGT
>DASZJS010000435.1:0-8111 GCA_035947935.1 Gemmata sp.
CGACCCGCTCGGGATCTGAGAAAGGCAAGACTCCATCTACGAGTTGGGATAGATTTATCCCCCGCGCCTTGGGTGTTGCTTTGGGCTTTTTGGTACTCATCCTGTGGTTCTTGGTGACGAACCTCGGCTCGAAGGCGAAGAAGACGTCTGAATTTGCAAGCCCGAATATCGGTGACGGAGGAGCGGCGAAGGTGGGAGCCCTTAGTCCGGAACGGGAGCGATTCAACAAACCCGTGTATATGCCAAGAAAACAGGACAGCCTCGGTCAGCCGAATGCTCCGGATATGGCACCACCGCCGCCTCGCACTTCGAGACCTGACCCCATTAGCGAGCCAAAGGTAGTACCAATAAGTAAAGTTGAACAGCGCGGCCCGGTATCGCTCGGCCCAAACGAATCTCGCAAAACTGCTGAATTTGCGAAGCAAAAGAATGGACAACTGGCCAAGGGCGGCCGGGGGAATGTTCCGCCTCCTCGACCTCTGCCCGGGCAGGAGAGGCTCGATGATTCTCCTAATGGGATACTCCCCAGTGAGCCGGTCCAGGATTCGTCGCAAGTTCACCCATTCTTCGTCCGCGAATACGCTCACGAACGCGATCCGGCTCGCGGCGATGTCCGCAGCGACTTCACCGAGACCGTCTACTGGCATCCGGTCCTCGTCCTGCCCGAAACCGGCAAGACAACAATCGAGTTCCAGCTTGCCGATGACATCGCCCGGTATCAGGTTCTCGTTGCCGGGCACACGGTTGATGGCCGCATCGGAGCGATCACCACAACCATCGAAGCGCGGAAGCCGTTCAGCGTCGATCCGAAGTTGCCGCTGGAGATTTCTCACACCGACCGGGTCGATGTCCCCATCCGCGTGACCAACGACAGCGACGTGCGCAGGAACGTGACAGTTGCCTTGACCGCGACCGGCTTACTCGCGGAGGGCGGCCTGGGAGAGACAATCGCACTCGGGCCGAACGAGAAGGATCGGCGGATCTTCCGTTTGAAAGCGAACAAACTCGAAGGCAATGCGAGCCTCCTCGTTGAAGCGACCAGCAACCCCGGAAACGATAAGGACACCATCATCCGGACGATTCGGGTCGTCCCCGATGGGTTCCCCGGCGTGGGTTCGATCAGCGACATGCTTGAGCCACGGGTCCGCGGCACGATCTCGCTGCCGAAGGACGTGGTGCCGGGCAGCCTTGCCGTTCGGCTTGAAGTCTACCCAACAACGATGTCCGATCTTGTGAAGGGACTCGATGGACTGCTTCGCGAGCCTAGCGGCTGCTTCGAGCAGACTTCGACAACGAACTATCCGAACGTGATGATCCTCGACTACATGAACCAGACGAACCAGGCAGACCCCCAGGCTGCCCAGAAGGCGAAGCAGTTCCTCGATCGTGGGTACGGCCGGCTGACCTCGTTCGAGTGCCCGGATACACCACTGAAGTTGAAGCACGGTTTCGAGTGGTTCGGGGCGGCGGATATGGCCCACGAAGCACTCACCGCTTATGGACTGCTCCAGTTCAAGGACATGGCCCGCGTGCATCCGGTCGATCCGAAACTAATCAAACGGACGCAGGAGTACCTGCTTTCCCGTCGGGATGGAAGTGGTGGCTTCCTACGGAACGCGAAATCGCACCATAGCTTCGGCGACACTCCCAAGTACACGACCGATGCCTATATCGTCTGGGCTCTGGTCGAGAGTGATCCGGGCGATGAGGAACGGCTCGATCTGAAGAAGGAGATTGATGCCCTGAAGACCCAGGCCTTGAAGGAAGATTCCCCTGCCGCGAAGGATGCCTATTTCCTCGCCCTCACCGCCAACATCATGCTTATCCGCGGCGACCGTGAAACCGCCCACCGACTGCTGGACCGGCTCCAGACGAAGCACATGAAAGCGGGGGCCGTTACCGGGGCAGTGACGAGCATCACCCGGTCTGGTGGCCGCGACCTCGACATCGAGACTACCGCCCTTGCCCTGCTCGGCTGGCTCCGTGCGAACGACCCCACCTACGCGCCCACCGTGAAGGAGGCAACCAAGTGGATCAGCCAGCAACGCGGCGGCTACGGCGGCTTCGGATCGACCCAGTCGACAATCCTTGCACTGAAGGCCCTGACCCTCTACGCGAAGAAGTCGGCTCATCCTGCCGAGAACGGAGAGTTCGTGGTCCGGGCTGGGGGCAAGCTCGCTGGTGTGCGGAAGTTCACTGACAAGGACGTTGAAGTAATTGCTCTCGACATCGCGAACCCGGAGACGGTCTTCAAGCCCGGAGAGAAGACCGAGGTGGAGATTGCGACCAATGGCAAGCAGCCGTACCCGTTTTCCCTGAGCTACACCTACACGACGCTCACCCCACTCAGCGCTGAGCAGTGTGCCGTAAAAATCGCCACGAAACTGGCCAGGGCCGAAGCCGACGAGGGAGACACGGTCCCGCTGAGTGTGACGATGGAGAACCGTGAGAAGAAGGACCAGGGGATGGCGGTGGCGATTATCGGCCTACCCGCGGGGTTGAAGGTGCCGACCGATCTGAAACAGCTCACGGATTTGCGGGAGAAGCAGCAGATCAGCTTTTTTGAAGTCCGCGGCCGCGAACTGATCCTGTACTGGCGCGATTTGGCTCCGGAACAGAAGACCACCCTGTCTATCGATCTTGTGTGCGATGTACCGGGCATCTACCGCGGCCCGGCCAGCCGCGGGTACCTGTACTACAACGTGGACCACAAGCACTGGGTCGAGCCGCTGTCGATCGCGATCACAGCGATGGCCGGTAAGTAGGAGGCATACGCGCCGAGATAGGGCACCGAAGCCGTGCCACTCCGCGGCTTCGTCATTTCGGTAGTCCGCGAGTCAATCCAGGTGGCAGTTGCCAAAGATGTGTAGCAAGATCCCGGCGACGATCCGCGCGTTAATCACCAGACACCGGGGATCAAACGCTTACTCGTCGCCATGTACGCTTCGTAGTCCTTGCCGAATTCCTCAAGCATCATGCGTTCTTCGCGTCCCACGCGGAACGCAAACAGTAGAATCATGGCCACTCCATAAGATGGCCCTGCCAGCCAGTTGGGAAGAACGAGACCCTGGCCTACCGAGTAGATCAGAAGGGACAGATACATTGGGTGGCGTATTCGACGATACACACCATGACTGATGAGCTGATGCTTCTCGCGCACCTCCAACGTGATCGACCAGTTTGTACCCAGATCCATGTGCGACCGGTAAAAGAACCACAACCCGAGCACCAGGCACAAAATGCCGGTAAAGAGCGGGATCGGGTAAAGCGGGTAGTCCGCAAATTCCAACGCCGGCGTCACGATCCAGATCAGCGGCAGGAAAAACGCAATCCAGGCGATTGTCAGGAGGACGATCTCCAGAGAACCTTTGCGGCTCTTCGCGACCGGGGTCGTGCGGCTCCGATTTCCGTGCGGTGCCCGGATGATGATCATCGCGATGCTCGCTAAGAGAATGGTGGCCTTCGCGAACCAGGGGTTCAGTATTAGCAAGGCTCCTCCACTCTTCTGATAGGAAAGCGCTTGGGCAGCGTTAGTCGCGACCAGCCGCTACGTTGCTGGACAGGGTCAGGAGAGTTTGCCAGCGGCGTCAGCGTTGTCAGTAATCTTACAAGATTGCGAGGATGTGTTTTGGCACTTTAACGAGGCGTTTTCCACCCCAATCTCAGATTCAGACACCAATCGCGGTCACAAATCGTCATCTGTCAAAGCCCCTTGGCGCATGCCCAATGACCACATAATAATCACTTCAATCATAAACAAACTCTTGACTCGTACTGTCTGACTGATCTCTCACCTCTCCATGTTCTGGCCCCTCGGTGACATCATCCGAGTAACTACGCTGCGGGTTGCACGCGTTGTTCGATACAGGTTCGCTCGTATGTTGCTTCCAATTCAATCGGGAGGCAAAGACCGCCACGTAGCCAGAGCGGGAGCGTGGGAAGAGTCTGCCCCACAGCGATCGCTTCCCGCCACACGTCCAGGACGCTGACCCCGTCTCGTTCGACGCAGCGGTAGGCTGATCCGCTTAATGCTGGCCCCGGTCCCGGATCAGCCACACCCAACCGCAATAACAACTCACGGTGGAGATCAGCGGGCCGTTCGGTCACAACATCAACGAGCACCAAACCGACTCCCGCTTGAAGATAAGTCACGCATTTCGATACAAGGGCCTCGCGGTGCGACGGGCGATCCTTGTTAGCCGGGCTAACTAACTCCACAGCCCCCGCCAAAAGTGGTCCTCCCGACCGGCTGAAGATCCCAACCTCGACCACTGCTCCGGAGAATTCCACTTGAACGCTCGTCTGTGGTGATGGGGGTACCCACCCAACGGGCGCTTTCGCTGCACCCTGTTCTTCAAATGCGGCAACGTCGATTTCCACACCGTATTGCACGTTCGCTTCGGCAAAGTACCCCTCTGGCAGAATCGCGTTGAGTTGCGAAGAGAGATAGGTTGCCCACGAGTTGTAAAAGGCGTGCCAATGCCGGTATTCGCTCAACGGAGGATGGAAGTGATCCAACAGCGGCATAACTCGACCTCAGCGATGTGATGGAGCGGTGAGTGAAGCCGGGCAGAGGGTGTTGGGAGGTGCGTTGGAGCAAACATGAGAGCGGTTAGCCCTTGGATACCAAAGCCAGAAGATGTTCTGTTAGCTTGGACCAATCATCGACCCACTCCACATCCTCAATTGGCTCCCCGTTGCGGTTCCAAGGGTGTCGAATAAGAAAACAGGGTGTTTTCCCAATCTTCGCGTGCGAAACCGCCTGTTCATAATCATCCTCGACGGCTGCCGTAAATTCCTTCAGTGCTGCATGCTTCTCGCCGTGTCTCAAGAAATGAAGATCATGGTCCGGAAAACCGTGATGCTCGATCCACTCCACTGTCGTCTTTCGAGCCTTTCGCAGTCGCGAAGTGGCGAGGTGGACAATCCCGTTCTCAGAAAGGCGACGAAGCCCTTCTATTGCTCCTGGCATCGGTTCAACGCTCATTAAGTATTTGGGGTCTGAGAAGAGATCATGAACTTGCTTCCACTCCTCCTTAGTGATTCGGTTCCCCTGTTTGTCAGGGCACTCGTGATAGTTGAACGTGACGACACCTTCATAATCCAACTGCACTCTGCCCTTTGTGAAATCGGCAATAACTTTCCGCATCACTGTGTCGGTTTGAGCGATCGTGTTATCGATGTCAATGCAGAAGTGATGCAGCGTCTTGCTCATTCCCGCACCACAGGAGAAAATGAAGTAGAGACACAAATGAACGAGGCGGCGGATCAGATGACCGCGCGATACGGCCGACTAATGGGCTTCGGAGGGTTGCTCCTTTTGGTTACTTCTCTCTGCGAATTCAAATAAACCCTCTGTCATCGAAACGGCCCGTTGAGTAACCACCCGTCCTTTTTGTCCCTCTTCGGACAAAGACTCCACTCCGGGTGCTGCCATCATACCTTCGGGCACATCGGTGCCGCGGATTTTGCCGAGTTTATCACCCTGAATAGAGAAAGTAAAATCTCGTTCGGCTGCAGGCTCACTCATAGTAATTCTCCTTTTGGATGTTATTGCTTGGCAAAGTATTGAGATAGTATATGTCCGATTTCCGCCGAGGTGGCCGTCATCAAGTGAAGAATCGCCTCGATCCTCGGGTCAGTCCAATGCACTTTGGGGTCGGGATCAAGTCCCATTGGACTGTACAAGATTTTCGCATCCAAATTCAAGACGCCGAGTATAGCGCCGTCTGTTCGCCCAGACAACGAGTGATAAAAGGCAGCTTGGTAAGGAACTTGACCCGAGTGAAGATCCCGAGGGTAGGAAGCTAAGGGATCGAATATCGGAATGCTGGCCAACCATGTGCGGTCTTTTCTGACCTGTTCGTGTTGATCCGCCGTCATGCCGAACAGGTTGTTCAACAGTTCCTTGTTCTCCTTGTGCAGGTTGCCGATTTTCTCAAGATTGCAAATTAACGGCCGTCGGAGTGAGAAGCAAAAACCAGTCAATCCCGCGTCGAAACGAAGACTGAAGTTTTCGTCTGGGTCACCCTTCATGTTTACAGCATACTGAATGTACAAAGTGCCTCGGCTGGGAATGAAGACGTTACTCCGGAAAAGAATCTTGCTGTTGTCCGGTTTGCCGGACGAATCCACTTGGCTGAGCACCAGAAGTGCCCGATTGATCAAGGTCGTCAACGGCTGTTCGATCTGCGCTCGGTCGGGCAAGGCGTAGTGCAGCTCGCCGAGTCGGTCCCCCGCATTACGCCCGCACTGATACATGGCCTTGACAATTTTCGGGGTGACCTTGTCCACGTCAAGCAGATCGAGGTCGGGTGGCACGCCGGTGTCGCTGGTCGGTTGCTGAACGATGAACGAACGGGTAACTAGGTTCGCGAGGCGATTTTCCAACTCACTTCGGGCTTCCCCAACGAGAAGGAGACGCCCCAGCGATTCAAAGTACAACTTCGGCGAAGTATTCAGAGGATCTCCATCAACCGGTGCGCGCTCGAGTCGCAACCCGAAATGAGCCCAAGGACGAGCAGCCAGCGGACGATATTCTGGGGATTCCAATAACCGGATGCGAAACTCTTTTGAAAAGATCCAGGCCGGGTAATTGGAGACAATGCCTCCATCCGCATACCAACCTGCAAAAGCCGTGTCTTTGAACTCGGTTGGACGGAAGAAGAACGGAAAACCTGCCGAAGCGCGCACAGCTTTGGCAATCGGGACATGATGGTATTTTGGATCGATCGAATTGAAAACTTCAAGCTTTCGCCCTGTGACATTCGTTGCGGTGATGAACAAGGCAGGCGGGTTGAAGGTCTGATCATTTTCGATGAGTTCCCGCACGTCCTTGAACTCTAACAGCCGACCCTGAGGAAGAGTGCGATTCTTAAACTGAGGTCCGTTGCGAATGAGATGGTCGATCATCTCCGTGAATGCATCCCCTTGGAAACAGCCCCTATTAACGTCGTGTGGGGTGATTTGATTGCGCAGTCGGCGCAACGTCCAAATCAACCCACAGAATCGAAATGGCGTGCCAAGTGTTCGCCATGCGCGCCTCCACCTTGATCGCGATTCGTCGCCGCCGAGTTGCTCAACGAGTTGGATGCAATCGTCCCGTATCGATCGGAAATGGGAGATTTTGAAAGGCCTATTAGGAGGTTCAAACGGTCCAACGAGGCCAGCGAGTTGTCTCTTCGCAGCCATATCAGCAAAGATGTCACGGATTTCCCAGGGCGTATAGCCGGCCCAGAACAGAGTGGCCACAATCGAACCTGCTGAGTTGCCAGCGACCGCCACGGGAATAATCTTAAGCCGCTCGGTCAGGTAACTCAGTTGCCCCAACAGGTTGAGGCCATAAATACCCCCGCCCTGAATGGTTATCACGGCTAGTCGATCAAATTCGACCGGGCGACCGGTCTCGGCCGGAGGTGTCCGGCTTGAGTCTGAGTCACTTGTGGGCGTCATGGAAACTCCCGGGTGGCCTTATGCCTTGGATCATTTTCCAAGGTTACTTGGCCCGAACGCATCCGGCAGTAACTCCGACAGTTTCTTCTTCAGTACATCTGGGCCGTCGCAGACGCTCATTACGAGGGCGTCGGGGCCAAATTCGTTGATTACTTGGCGGCATGCCCCACAAGGAGCCGAGGGCTTCGGCGTTGGCGTGTAGATGACGATCGCGGCGATCTTTTGCTTTGCCCGGGCGACCATTTGGAAGACTGCGTTGCGTTCTGCACAGATCGTCAGACCGTATGAGGCGTTCTCGACGTTACACCCTTCAAACATCTGGCCGTCATCCGTCAACACTACCGCCCCGACACGAAACTTACTGTATGGGCAGTGGGCTTTCTCACTGACGATTTTCGCCCGCTTCGCCATGTCCTCCAGGGTCTTTTTGTCAGGTTCGCTCATGTCTGTCTCCTTATTGGATTGCAACTTTGGTCCCTCAGCCTCAGCCATGTTATTCGTTGCGACTGCTATTGATGCTGCTACAGCGATCCCCATTACCTCGCGACGGTTTGGATTCTCCATGATTGCTCCTTGGATAGCACTTGAAGGCTATCGTGATTCACTTACTCTGGCGTAATCTGGCACCAAATGCGTAGAAGGTTGTTAGAATGATATTA
>DASZJS010000436.1:0-4470 GCA_035947935.1 Gemmata sp.
GAACACGCTGTTTCGAGCCTATCCCCAAGAATCCACCGTGTGGATGAGCCACGGGGATCAGGTGCAAAGCATCAGCGGTGACTTTCTCCCGTTAGCGACCACCGACACCTGCCCACTGGCTGCGGTCAAACACAAAACCCGCCCGGTGTTTGGCCTTCTATTTCATCCAGAAGTCGGACACACACCACATGGTGGACAGATTCTGGCAAACTTCCTCCGCGACGTGTGCGGTTGCCAGGGCACCTGGAAGATGCAGGCATTCATCGATCGCACGGTGAGCGACATCAAGGCGCGGGTCGGTACCAAGCGCGTCATCTGCGGACTATCCGGCGGCGTCGATTCCAGCGTCTGTGCAGCGTTACTCCTCAAGGCAATCGGTCCGCAAGTGGCCTGCATTTACGTCGATAACGGGCTGATGCGCGAAGGTGAAACCGAAGTCGTCCGCCACACGTTCCGCGACTGGTTCAAGGCCGATCTGCACGTTGTGGATGCCAGGGATCGATTCCTCTCGGCTCTCGCGGGAGTGACTGACCCCCAGCAGAAGCGAAAGATCATCGGCAAGGTTTTCATCGATGTGTTCAAGCACGAGGCCAAGAGTATTCCCGGCGCTCAGTTCCTGGCGCAAGGAACACTCTACCCCGACGTGATCGAGAGTGGCGGAGCTGTGGATGGCCCAGCCGCGACAATCAAGCTCCACCACAATGTAGGTGGTTTGCCGGCCGAACTTGGTTTCGACCTGATCGAGCCGCTCCGTGATTTGTTCAAGGATGAGGTTCGCCGCCTTGGTTTGGAACTGGGATTGCCGGAAAAGGTGATCTGGCGACACCCCTTCCCTGGTCCCGGGCTTGCCGTCCGCTGTCTCGGTGAGGTGACCGAGTCGAAGCTAAGCACGCTGCGAAAGGCCGACACCATCTTTCTGGAGGAACTCCACAAATCGGGTTGGTATCGCAAGACGGCCCAGGCGTTCGCCGTGCTGCTTCCGGTACAGTCTGTCGGCGTCATGGGCGATGGCCGAACTTACGAAAACACTATTTGTTTGCGCGCGGTTCAGACCGATGACTTCATGACCGCCGACTGGTCCCGCCTCCCCGAAGATTTGCTTGCTCGCGTGGCAACCGCGATTATCAACAAGGTGAAGGGAATCAACCGCGTCGTCTACGATATCAGCAGCAAGCCACCCGCGACGATCGAATGGGAGTAGACTCAAACTCCCGTCGATGACGCTCCGGTTTGCCCAGATACTGAGAACCAGGAGCGGCAGCGGCGGCGTGGATCTGTGGATCGACATCGCTTGTAGCGCTCTGCGTTATCGGTTATATGTCAGTGGGTGAGTTCAACGGCAAAGTCACGAGTGTGGATCGCTCCATTCCTTTCAAGGTGGCACCAATGGCCAACGGCGGATCGGCTGCCCTGCGTGCGGTCAACCCCTCGGACGAAGTGACCGACAAGCTTCTTGCTTATCAGGACAAGTTTCTCGCTGTTGCAAAGAATGGCCAAATTGGCGTGCTGATGGTTTACATCACGCATAGTTTGCCGGGGGGCCGGAAGAATGTTGTTCGAGTGGATTTCCGGTCCACCACTATGGGACAGGCACCAAGGGAAGTGCAGACTCTTATTGATAGTCTCGAATTCGTCCCCGAATGATCGCTGCTCGGCTTTGTGCATGGGAATGTAACGAATTTGAGGATTCCAAGGCACAGGTGGAATTTGGTTGGTAACAACGCGCAGCAACACCACTCTGAGCCAAATCCTCAAGATGCAAGTTCAACAAGCTGGACCGACTCACTTCCCTTTCGGGAACAGGTTCAAGCGACAGTTTTGTTGCAAATCTGTTGTCTTCCCATCAAACTGCCGTCCCATTTCACATTTCACTTTTCACTGTGCAGATTGAACTGCGATGTAAAGTTGCGGGGAGTTTGCGTGTTGCATGGGATTATTCTAGAGTGACACAGCAAACGGACGGGTCAGTTTTTGTGATCCGACCGGGGTCGAGCCTCAGCGCATTGGATCGCGCCCACACCTTTCATCCTCGAAAGGGCAAACCCGTCGCGAGGCGGGGGCGCAAAGCCACGGGCCTTCGAATCCACCCCATAATGGTCGAAGGTCGCCTGGTTGCCGAAGGGAAGGCGGGTGAATACCTGTCCATCCCCGGGACACTGCTGGGTTACACCAACGAGTTGTCCTGCCGCGCGGTCCGCTCAGGTAACGCTGGGGCAACGAGGCTCGACCCGCTATTTTTCAGCACATCTGAAACAGCCTTAACGCGAGTCCAGGACAACAATTCGGATAAGTCGCCCCCCAGTTGGTTGGCATCTTCGCAAAATACAATTCGGCCCACAGGGCCAGAACTCGAAACGATCGCTGTTTTAACCTGTCGCAACGCTTTGGAATTCCCGGACTCAAGACAAAACCCCTGGCACTCGTGGTCGTGGTACAGCAGGTTTCGTGTCGATCTGTCGGGAAATGCTGGCCTCCAGCACTGCAACTGGGTAATGTTGCCGGGTACGCACTCCACCAATCCCCGGCTGACGCCGGTCTCGCCTGCTGGAACTCGTCGCAATGTCTCTCGCACCCGATGCCTCATCTGGCCGCCTTCCCAGAACCGGATGGGCCAGTTTCAAGGATCTGACCGGATACCAGTGGTTTGTCCTGATTGTCTGTTGTCTCGCCTGGGACATGGACTGCCTGGACCAACAACTCTTTGTTCTGGCCCGGCGGCCAGCGATGTCCGAATTGGTAGCAAAAGTGAGTTCCGATGATGCTCGCCTGTCTGAGTTTAAGGCCGCAATGACGGAAAAGGCAGCCCAACAAGGCAGACCCGCACCCACAGACAATGAGGCCCGAGCAGCCCTTCAGAATGCCGATATCACGGATGCCAGTACATACGCCACCTCATTCTTCATGCTCGGCTGGGCCGTCGGTGGAATTGGGTTTGGAATTATGGGGGATCGCTATGGTCGGGTAAAAACACTCATGCTCACCATTCTCCTTTACGCCATCTTTACGGGTCTTAGTGCGCTCTCGCGCGATACCTTCCAGTTTTATCTGTATCGGTTTCTCACGGGTCTCGGCGTGGGTGGAGTGTTCGCCGCGGCGGTGACTCTACTGGCCGATACCATGCCAGCGAATGCCCGACCCTACGCGCTGGGTGTCTATCAGGCTTCGTCCGCGATTGGCAACTGCGTGGCTTCGCTGATCTCCATGTGGTTCGGCTCACTCCAGGAGCAAGGAGCTTTTTCCGGACTGGAATTATTTGGTTCTCCTCTCACCCCCTGGCGCTTGATGTTTGTGGTTGGTATTCTGCCTGGTTTGCTGGTGGTGGTTATTCAACTGCGGCTCCGCGAGCCCGAGAAATGGCGGGCGGCTGTCGCGGTTCACGGCGTTAAAAAAGCCGGTTCGTACAGTGAGTTGCTCGGAGATCGAAAGTGGCGGGGGCACGCTCTTGGCGGACTGGTGTTGGCTTTGTCGGGAGTGATCGGCCTCTGGGGAATCGCCTTTTTCTCTCCCGATCTCCAGAGTTATGTGGCCGAACCAACATATAAGGCGGAAGCCCGGGCAATGGGGCTGGAAGGGTCCGATGTGCCTGAGGGGAAAGACTTCCTCGCGGCTTCACAGGCTGCCAAGTACGTCACAGGGCAGAAAGCATACTGGGCAGGGATCACGTCTCTCGTGCAGAACCTCGGAGCGTTTGTCGGTATCTTCGCTTTCAGCTTCTTCACGGGTTATGTCGGTCGGAAACCGGCGTTTGCTGTGTTCCTGGTCCTGGCGGGTGCCTCGACGGCAATGGTGTTCATGTACTTGAAGTCGTGGGGCGACATCTTCTGGATGATCCCGATCATGGGATTCTTCCAACTCGCGCTGTTCGGGGGGTACGCGATCTACTTCCCTGAATTGTTCCCCACTCGATTGCGAAGCACCGGTACGTCCTTCTGCTACAACGTCGGTCGGTTGATCGCGGCTACGGGTCCATATGCACTAGGAAAGCTCACCAGTGTGGTGTATGCCAACCTCCCGGCACCGGAACCGCTCCGCTATGCGGGGCTGACTATGTGCAGCATCTTCCTGCTCGGCTTGCTCGTTCTGCCATTCCTGCCCGAAACCAAGGACAAGCCACTGCCGGAGTAGTAAGACAGTGCAGGTTCTTTCCTTATCGAGCTTGAGGCTTTTGGAGATGACGAAAGCACTGCCTGTTCCTGACTGGCTAACGCTCCGGGCGGGTTCGCTCAAACCAGGCGTTCGCCCGGAAACGCAATTCGTTCTGATTGGCGATCAACCGCTCTACAAGTTGGAAGTTCGCCCTGCAACTGGCAAATTCACCTGTGCCATTTCAAACACAGTGAACGGCAAGCGGCTCGACGATGGAACCACCGTCTACCCAGGCGCTCAAGAGGCGTTCGCTGGGGGACTCGAACAGCTTCGAGCAAAGCTCGGTTGGTAAGCCTTCGCACTCCAGTCGCTGACGCTCCCGGC
>DASZJS010000437.1:0-5329 GCA_035947935.1 Gemmata sp.
ACCGGGATGCACTTCCCCGTCTGGCTCGTTACTGTGACCGTCATCCCACGCACTTTCGAGCCTGGTTTGCTCGCGGCGTCTGCCACGATGCGCTTGGTCAACCCGCCGATGCCGCCGCTGCATTTGGGATTTGCCTCGCCCTGTTACCCGATTTTCCCATAGCGATTGCGAACCGTGGGATTGCCCGCTTGAAACAACGCCGGTTCCCGGAAGCCGAGGCCGATTTCACGCGTGCCTTGGAATTGAAACCTGGATGGACTGTGGCACTCCTCAATCGGGGGATCGCCCGGATTGAGCAGCAGCGATACCAAGAGGGGGAAGCCGACTTCTCAGCCGCACTCAATGATCCCGTTTCCCCAACGCGACTCTACTTCCTGCGATCGAATGCCCGCCGGGGAGTTGGCGATCAAACTGGGGCAGCAGCCGACCGGATCGAGGGAATGACCCGTGGACCCGGCGATGCCTTGAGCTGGGCGACCCGCGGCCGTTGGCGAATGGAGAAGGAGCCACAGAAGGCGCTGGCCGACTACGATGCGGCTCTGAGACTTGAGCCGACGCTACGAGATGCCCTTCTGAACAAAGCGATCGTTCTGGCCGACTCTCTTCATCGGGAAGCCGAGGCGATACCGGTTCTCGACCGACTTCTGGAATTATACCCGGATCACATCGAAGCTCGGGCAGGCCGTGGGGTGTACCTCGCTCGACTTGGTCGAGCTGCCGCAGCAAGGCAAGATGCTGCAGATACACTCGTTGCGGAGCCGACCGCCTATCGCAAATACCAGATTGCTGGATTACACGCCCAACTCGCCAAGCACGATCCCGCCGGACCAGCCCGGGCCGAAGCTCTCCGTTTGCTCGCTTTGGCCTTCCGAAGTGGTTTCGAGGATATGAAGTTGCTGAACGAAGACACTGATCTCGACCCAATCCGCGCCGATCCCGAATTCAAGCGGCTCGTTGAAATTGCCATACAACTCGCTCCTCGAAAAGTGGGGATCGCCGAGAACAGCCGCCGATAAGTGGAGTTGTCAGTAGAGGCGAAGTGAAAGCCCGGAAGCATGTCTTTTCAGGCACAACTAAAGTATTCTTGTGCATTCCAAAATGTTGATGAGATTTAACGAACCATCACAGTTGTTGGTATCTCTCTTGCAGAATTCGGGACTCATCCGGTCGCCGCTGTCCCCATCTCGCCAGGACGGCGACCCTCAGGAGAAGTCTGTGATAAGGTTTCCGTTCCTTTCCGTTGAGTCACTTGAGTCTCGCGATACCCCAACCGTGTTTGGCACCCCCTGGCCCGATGGTGAGCATCTGACACTGAGTTTTGCTCCGGACGGCACCCCTATCTCAGGGGCACCCTCAAATCTTCAACAACTACTCTCTCAACTCGGCCCACAATCCAACTACGACGTCCTGGAGGCGTTTCAGACCTGGGCGGTTAACGCGAACCTGAATATTGGGCTGGTATCCGATAACGGGGCTGCGTTTGGCACCGGCAGAGCTGTTCAGGGCGATCCGCGTTTCGGGGATATCCGCATCGGCGGTGTGCCCCTGGCATCGGATGTTATTGCCATTACCACCCCCTACACACTGTTCGATGTGTCTTCCGGCGATGTGGTCGTCAACACCGCCGCCGGGTTCGGTTCCAATGGCTACGATCTGTCCACGGTACTCCTCCATGAGGCCGGTCATGCTTTTGGGCTTCCGGACAACAACGACCCGGCATCGGTGATGTACACGTACTATCAGGGAACAGAGACCGGACTGGCACCTGCAGATGTTGCTGCAATCCAGGGACTCTACGGCCCGCGACAACCCGACCAGTACCAGGGCACAACCGGCAACGGCACACTGGCCACGGCAACCCCTTACGGCAACGGTCCACTGACCGCGGATCTGACTACACCCAGCGAAGTGGAGGACTACAAATTCACCACCGGGCTTTTGACAACCGGCGTGACTGTCCAGGTCAATGCCGCTGGGCTCAGTTTGGTCACTCCGAATGTAGAAGTGCTGAACTCTCGAGGGCAGGTGGTGGCATCCACCTCCACTACCGATCCAACCAACAACGATCTCTCCATTTCTCTCGACCGTGTCCAGTCCGGGGCAACCTATTACGTTCGGGTATCGGCCGCACAGGACAATGTCTTTGGAGTTGGCTCGTATGACCTGAGTATCGCGCAGAAATCGCTGCTGTCTGGCGTTACGGGTCTGGTGAACCAGTTGCTTGCCGATACCGGGCTCAACAAAACGCTTGCCACGGCAACCAGCCTGCTTTCCAGTGCTGTGACTGCAGGACCGCAAACTCATTACAACGTGGAGGGATACCTCGGTTCCTCATCGGATGCGGACTATTACCGGATCGCCGTTCCGCCTTCGCAGTCCGATACTCCGGTCAATCTGCTGGTGACCATCTGGGGTGAGAACGGGGCTATACTCAACCCGTGGGTCGAAGTGGAAGATGCTCTTGGAGATGAACTGACCTCCCAGGTGTTCACAGCCAACGGCAACACGACGATCCTTCAGGTGAGCGGGTTGCAACCCGGTGGGACTTACTACATCCGCGCAGTGTCTGATTCCGGAACGATTGGGGCATACGAGTTGGCGGCCGATGTGGGAACCCCAACGATCCAGATCCCGCTACTCGGCGCGGGAATGCTTACCCCCGATGCTCCGCAAGCATCGGGTGGATTTACGCTGACGCAGACAGCCCAAGTCCACTTGGTTGTGTCGGCAACTGGAACCAGTGGAGCGGTGGAACTGGTTGTGATGGACGCGGACGGCGAAACGGTCGCCACAATGACCGCCGCAGCGGATCGAACCCGATCGATGGATATCATTCTGGCGGCTGGGCAATACACGGTAACAATTCAAGCGACCGATGGATCATCGCTGTCGTACCGGATCGGAATGGTCGTGATGACTGATCCAATCGGAGCCCAGCCCTCAGACCCAACCTCCAACCCACAACCAACGAGTCCTCCACCGCCTCCACCCCCTACTTCTTCATCGGGTGATGGAACCACATCTTCCTCATCGACCGGTTCGACTCAGATCGTGAGTTGGTGGGGAACGCCGGATAGCAGTACCACCGGGCAGTCATATTAATCGCTTGAGGAAGGCCGTAATCCGAGCTTCTTGCTTCGACAGCACAAATGCCTACACCCCCACTCACGGCCGTCCATGAGTAGGGGTGTCGTTTGGCTTCACCAATGTATCAGACCAACGGTTTTCGCCTTATCCAAGATTCATCGAAATCAAGAACTCGGCGTTCGTTTTGGTCTTTTTGGCCTTGTTCACGAGCAGTTCCATTGCTTCCACTGGGTGCATATCGGCCAGCACCTTGCGGAGCATTCGGATGCGCTCGTATTCGTCTGGGTGCAGCAGAAGTTCTTCCTTGCGTGTTCCCGAACGGTTCACATCAATGGCCGGGTAGACCCGTTTTTCGACCAGTCGTCGGTCGAGATGCAACTCGCTGTTCCCGGTGCCCTTGAACTCTTCGAAGATCACCTCATCCATCCGGCTACCCGTATCGATCAGCGCGGTAGCAAGAATGGTGAGCGAGCCGCCTTCCTCGACGTTCCGGGCTGCCCCGAAGAACCGCTTGGGTTTCTGCATGGCGTTGGAGTCGAGACCACCGGAAAGCAACTTGCCGCCGCCCGGAGCCTCCGTGTTATGCGCCCGGGCGAGCCGCGTGATCGAATCGAGCAGGATGACCACATCCTTCTTCATTTCGACCATCCGCTTGGCCTTCTCCAGCACGATTTCGGAAACGTGGATGTGTTCCTCGGGCGGTTCATCGAACGTACTCGCCACAACCTCGGAGTTCGGGCTCTGAACGAGCCGTTGCATTTCCGTCACTTCTTCGGGCCGCTCATCGACGAGCAGCACGAAGACGTAGGCTTCCGGGTGGTTGTGAAGGATGGCGTTCGCCATCTTCGAGAGCAGGATCGTTTTACCGGTGCGGGGGGGGGCGACGATAACGCCGCGCTGACCTTTGCCGACCGGGGTGACCATGTCCACGATTCGCATGGACAAATCGTCCGGTGCGCTTTCGAGATGGAGCCGCTGGTTCGGGTGCAGCGGTGTGAGATCCTCGAAGCTCGTAACGGCAGTGCCCTCATCGGGCGTTTTGCCGTTGACCAGTTCGATCTGCATCAGGGCAAAATTGTCCTGATTCTCGATTGGCAGCCGGATCGGTCCTTCCACAACAAGACCGGTGCGGAGGCTCATCCGCCGGATTTGCGATGGTGAGACGTAGATGTCCTCGGGGCTTGCCAGATAGTTGTGGGCCTGGCTCCGGAGGAACCCATACCCATCGGGCAGAACTTCGAGTGTCCCGGACCCGCGGACAACCTCGCCCCGCTCGATCTGGCGGCGAACAACGCCGACAATCAACTGAGCCCGGCTCATGCCGGTGTGTTCGTGGATACCCTCTTTTTCCGCGAGCTTGAACAGCGCGGGCATGGGCATCCGATACAGATCATCGAGTCGGCACCCACCGGGGCGTACCGGACGATCAATTCGATCAATGCTTCTGTCGAGTGGTCGTTCCACTCGATCTGTTCGGTCGGTGCGATCATTTCGATCTATTCGATCGGCTCGATCAACCGGCGGAGCAGGTGCGGGGGTAATTGTTGCCGCTGGGGCCACTGGGCCAGAAAGGCCGGGGGCCGGGACAGGGTCTCCGGGTTTGCGGAGTGGTCGACGGGCAGCGGCAGCACGCAGAAGTGAGGGGCGCGGTTGCGGCCCTTCGACGCCCTTGGCGTCGGGCATAGCAGAATCCTCAAAACAGAGTGGAGAAACGTGACGCGGAAGCGGGTTGATCCCACAAACCGGTCGGACGGGGGCTGTACTTCCGCGCCCCCGGAAACGGGTCGATCAAGGGGAAGGATTCCCCAAATACTGACAGTCAAGGATTACACAAACTTCTTTAACTTCCCCGGCTGAACCGGGTCATGCTGAATCAGGCCTTGTTCGGAAGAAGTTGTTCCGCATTAACAGGTCGCTGGTTAGCACAGTGCCAGATTATGGGGGGGGAAGTCAAGATGCGTTGTCCGCTGTTTTAGAACGGGCGACGCTGGAAAGTGCAAGCGACGAACTATATCGAGTGTACGTCATCCCTCATGAACGTCAACGGTATTATACCCCGGCTGGTACGATTTTCCAGTGGTTCCGTCCAATTGGTGGGGATAGTTTCCGTTGCTGGGTTATAGCTTCCGATTTGGACGGGTAGAGTAATATCATTGCGCGTCTTACAAGAATAGATCAATTTTACCCTATGTTCCCGGTGTTCGTGTGTTCGTGTTACGATTTAGGAAAGAAGCATTGCGCA
>DASZJS010000438.1:0-3096 GCA_035947935.1 Gemmata sp.
GCATTGGCTTCGTCGGCAAGTTGTTCTCCAGCCAAGAACTCCTTGAATGTGTTATGAACAAATTCTACTATGGCGGGTTTGTCCTCTTTGGCCTCGCTTGCCAATCGAAGCATCCCACTCCTTACTAAAAGACCGTCGAAGATCGCCTGTGCATCCCTCTCGCTACGTTGCAACATTCCGGCAAGCGTTTTTTTCACCTGCTCAACTGCATCTGGAAACTGAATCGTCGATTTTTCCGCTAGGACGAAATGACACGCCAGCCGACGAAGTAGCAGTTTTTTCTGCTCATATGTGAGTTTCCCAAACTCAGCAGGAAATGTATTCAAAGGTAGATTTCGCTCGCGGTCTCGACGATCAACCGTCATTTCGCAGAGCGTTTCGCACATTGCTCTTAACCCTTGGGGGAGCGTTCCGCGTCGATGGCGGAAGAGTGCGCATGTCATCGCACAGTAGAGCGGAGTGGTGGCCAGTTGTGCCAGCCAGGGTGTTTGCGAGATAAATTTCGTGAGATTGATCGCATCTTGCTGTAAATCTTGCGTCTTCGCGGCTGATAGGCTCAATTTGCTTGCAATTGCTAGAAACCAGTGTTGGATGAAGAGATCACGATCATTGTCTTCCAAGGGCTCGACTTCTGTCGCGATGAAACTGAGGTCTTCAAATCGCACGCCAGTAATGGCGTGGGGGCGAGTCGTCAGTACGAAATAGTTCTTGGGAAATGCTTCACAGAGACGCTTGATCGAACCAAATAGTTCCCGGTGATTCTGCTTCGACACCTCGTCAATTCCGTCGATCAGAATTAGCCCGTGTCCAGCGTGCAACAATCTCTGAACCCACTGGGGAGTCGGGTTCCCAATTTCATTGCCGATTTGAGTGGGAAATTGTTCGGGCGACGGGAGCTTTCCATCCGGGCAATTCCGGAGTGTAATGACGAATGGCATTTTCCGCCGCCACTCAGCAGCGAGGACGATCTGTTCTTCCGGATGAAGCAAGCGAAAATCGCCATCCTTTGTGCGTTCGTATTCCGGAATACTCCGACGCTCTTGGCTTGTACCCCGGGCAGCTTGAATGGCTGCCCAACGAACAAGTGTAGTCTTGCCACAACCCGCCCCGCCTCGAATCAGCACTCGTTTTTGGGCTGGAAGTAATCGGTCGAAAGCAGCATCTGCCGGAAGTGTATCTGCGTCAGTGTCTCCGTTCGATTCAGACGATTCATCATCATCTTCATCTTTAGCGGCGGGACGCAGCCGAAGGGTCACATAGGCATCGGTCAACCGGGATTCCTTGAGTTCAGGTGGGAGATCAACGCCGAACAGTTCGACCTTATCCAATTCTGCCACGACTGCGTTGCGATAACTGGTTTCGTACTCTACCTCGTCAGTGAGTGGTCTTGTAACCACTTGTTCACGGATGGCACGAGCGTCTTCGAGAACCTCGGTTACTTCAGTCCCCAGTTGTAGGAGCGTAGCTACGCTTTCCTCTTCCCGTGTTGCATCAAACTGCGGCAGTTTTGAAGCAGCTCGATACAGATACTGTGCGATGCGGTCAGAAAAGTTGTTGAATAAGTGTTGTTCCGTTTCAGTGAGGGTTTCGGCTTGAGGAACAGTTGTTGATCGGATCGCGTCGGCAAGTTTCTGGGGATCGATTTGCTTTCGGACTACAAATGTAGCCGCCAATCGACCCGAAAAGATCTTCTGGTATTGCCGGAGAATTTTGTTAGGATCTGGTCGGGGTTCATCCAACGACATCATCATCGACTGCAAATCGCTTTCAATGCGTGCGATAACTTCTTCGCCGATTCTGTCATATTCTCGCTGAGCTTTATTCGCGGTCCTGGCATCTTTTATTGTTTCCTTAAGGCGATCTTTCCCTAGGTCCAAGAAGCCAGCGGTTGCGGCCTCGGCGAATTCGCCGAGATAATGTTTCAGAAGGAATTTCCCGAAGCAGAATCCGATTGCGACTACCAGTTCTCCCACGATGAAAGTAGTGACCATATATGGGCTCGTGTGATGTCCAATTATTTGCATACGTTGCAGTTGTCTGATTTGTTTTATCACTTTCAGACGTGAATCAAGTCAAGGTGGCCATTACCTGCACATGGTAAGCAACTCCCCAACGAGAACTCCACAACCGCTGTGACCGCATCCGCCGCCCATAATAGACGAGCAGCGTGTCCCCATCCTGAACCATGCCGGTCGGGAAGACGGCGTTCGGCACAAAGCCAGCAACCTCGAACTCGGCTTCAAGTATGACGACATGACTTTATTGAGTCTTTCGCGGCTGTGGATTCACGAAGAAGCAGACTTTTCCAGCTCGGAACGCCAGAACGATGGGACTGCCTCCCAGGCGGCCATGTATGTCGCCTCTAACGGCACGAGTGTGTAATACTCGTGCGTCAAGAACAGCGGCATGTCTTTCAGCGTTGCGCCAATGGTCGTGGCTTCGACAAAATACTCAGGAAAGGGACCGCCGGTATACGCTGCCAGCGTCAGCGGTTTGTCCGGCGGCAGGCAGAACTCGTTGTCGACAAACTGGTCCCAGATCGCCTTGTGGAGACCCTGCGGGTCGCGCGGCCCTGGTGGAAACAGGTCCACGATCAGCATGTGGACTCCCGCTCGTAACACCTCCACTGACTTCTCTACAAATGCCCGCAACCCATGCCGATTGTTTTTGTTGCCCGGCGAGACAATCTCGATGATTGCCACCACGCGGTGATTGCTCGCGTGACGGATGGTGATGGCCTTTGCCTTCGCGGCGTACAGATCCGGCTCAGCACGGGCGCGGAACTGCACCTGTGGCGGGGCGGTGGCCAGGGCTATTCCGCCTTTTGGCTCGGGAGCGGGCAGCACCTCATTCGTTGGCTGCTGGAGGGTGATGACGTCCGGCCCCAACCCCCCGGCGAACTGCTCTGCCAGTGCGTAATAGTCGGGCGGCAGAAGACCTCCGTTCAGCACTTTCCGAAGTTCCGCGAGCCAGCCAAGGTGAAAGTCGTGAAAGATCCCCGCGTTAACGCGGGTCCAGTCATGAACCGGCATGGAATCTCCTCAACACCCGGTCGAGTACATAACCTCTCCTCATTCTACAGCAGACAACGGTCTC
>DASZJS010000439.1:0-15897 GCA_035947935.1 Gemmata sp.
ACAATGCCTCCTCTCTTCACTTCACCTTCCTCGGACGCAGCCCGCGCAGCGTTCGCTTCCAAGCCCCGCGAACTTGTCGACAAGGTGATGACCGTTGCCGAGGCGGTTCAACGCTTTGTGAGAGACGGTGACTATTTCGCCACCGGCGGGTTCGGGACCAACCGCATTCCGACCGCCGTTTGTCACGAGATTCTCCGCCAGCGGAAGCAGAATCTGGGATTTGCCGGGCACACCACTACCCACGATTTCCAGATTCTCTGTGCGGGGAACCTGACAGGAAGCGGACAGACGCTCTCGCGAGTCGATGCCGCCTACATTGTGGGACTCGAAGCGCGGGGGTTATCGCCGCACGGTCGGCGCGTGATGGAATCCGGGACCGTGCAGTGCGTCGAGTGGTCGAACTACACGCTCGCTCTGCGTTACACAGCAGCATCGATGGGAGTTCCGTTCGTCCCCGCCCGCAGCCTGCTCGGCACCGATACCCTTGCACATAGCCCGGCAAAAATAATTGAATGCCCGTTCACGGGAGAAAAGGTGGTGGCGGTACCGGCTCTCTACCCAGATATTGCCGCGATCCACGTTCACGAAGCCGATCGGTATGGGAACTGTCGGTTCAACGGCACTTCCGTTGCGGATTTTGAAATTGCGCGTGCGGCCAAGCGACTCATCATCACCTGCGAGCGGTTGGTTCCACACGATACGATGCGCTGTGAACCTCACCGAACGCAGATTCCGTTTTTCTGTGTGGATGCGGTTTGCGAGGTGCCATTTGGAAGCTATCCGGGGAACATGCCTGGCGAATACTTCTCGGACGAGGACCACCTGAAACTCTGGCTTGAAGTGGAAAAGGATCCGGCCGCGTTCAATCAGTTCTTGGAGGACCACATCCTAGGGGTCCGCGACTTCGTGGAATACCTGGATCGTTGCGGTGGATTGCCTCGACTCCAACACCTCCGACAACGCGAATTGCTGCTTCACTTAGGCAAGTAACATGGTGGGGCTCGCAAAGCCTCGACCCACCATTCTGAACTACCCAAAATCAGCCGCCAAGGAGCGCAAGTAAGCCGGCAAGCGCGAGCGGTTCGAGCCCGACCACCTCCAACGGCAAGCTGAACGATTCGTTAACCTCAATGCGGATCGTCTTGCCATCGTCTCGCGTCACGGTCAGATTTGGGAACAGGTGCTTACTCAATTCGTGAGCGTTCGGAACCAAGCCCACATCGATGGGATCGAAGTCCGATTCCGTTTCGCGAAAGCGATTCCGCAACTCGACCGTGCCCAGGAAGAGCGGCCCGATGCAGCAGAGGTTCTGAGCGGTCGATTTGGGGTCGCAATACTGGATGCCACACGAATCCGTCGGGAGCTTGGCCAAACGGGCGGTGGTCGCAGCGTCTGGCTTCCAGGATGGAATTTCGCCTTGAGTCCGAAGGATGAACCCCTGCACTCCCTGGGGTTGCAAAGCAACTACGAGCCAGTCCCCAACGATCGCGTAGGTGGGAGTCACGATACCGAACCCACGGGAGTAGAGTTCGCGAAGCTCGACTCCGTGGAAAATCTTCTTGCGGACCTTGACCGGGGCGCTGATGAGCGTTTCGAGTCCTCGCTGGATGCGATCGGCCACCGTCTTGATCTTGGCCGGATCCTTGAGTGAAACGCATATCACGGTCCCGAACGCCGAAAGCCCCTCGGTTGGGCTTTGGAACACCACCACCTTGTCGCCAAGATAAGGAACCACATCATCCTTGATGTTCACGCCAACGCCCTTGTCGATCTCTTTTGCCAAGTACTCGCGACGCAAGCGAATCTTATCGGCGGCTGTCTTTGCATCCTCTTCGGGACCAAACGATTCATTGATCGCGAAGGCTTCAATGGCCATGATCCCGGCCTCGTAGGTCGCGGTCGGATCGACCCGCAGGGCCGAGAACCGGCTCACGTCCGGTGGAAGCGGGGGCAGGTCTTTGAGCGTCAGCGGCGTTTGCTTGATAATCTTTGCAAGTCCCTTTCGCTCTCCGGGCAAGTCGAAGTCGTAGGTCGCGCGCGACTCTTTGCCATCGAAACCCGAGTTGAACACAATCGCTTTCAAGTTGCCAAACCCAAGGTCATCGAGCCGTTGAGCCAGACCGGGAACGAACGGCCCAGCCAGGCTCTTGGCAACTGATACCACCCGGGCGGTATCCACGAATCCGCGCGCGATCGACTCGTATCCGGGATTCTTACTGCACCGCTGATACAGTGGGTGCCCCGTAACGCCGCCCTTCGCGGCATTGGCAGTGAGTTCTCCCACGACAGCTTCGGGTTTCATTGTCCCAGCGTAAAAGACGAAGTGCTTCCCCTCAACCCACCACGCGGCCTGAATTGGGACCGCTGGCCCCTCCGGCAATGCCGCAAGCCGGAACCCATTCCGGCCGGCAGCGGCAAACGGCTCGCTTTTGAGCTCGCCTTTCTTCAGGAGCAGGCGAATTGCGGCATTGAACGCTTCCGCTTTCTCGGCCACGTCCGGCACAATCACGAGCAACTGCACGTCCGGTATGATGGCCTCGGCACCAGGCAGTTTCCCACCAAACAACCCACCAATTGCCGATCCAACTCCCTTGAGCGTGGGTGTTGGTTCTCGGACCTCGGCCGCGATAATCGCACCCTTGTCCGCGATCAAGTCGATGAGCTTGGATGCGTTCTTGAGATCCGCAAGGTTCGCCTTCAATTCCTGGGGTGGCTTCCCTTCCAGCAGAGGATCAGCGAGGAGATTATTGCCGAGTTGCTTCGGCACCTTGGCGATGATCGCCCGGATGCTGTCCCCGGTTGAGCCAGCCATCACACCGCCCCAAACAGACTTCTTGTACGCCTCGTTGTGAGCCCCAATTCCATCCCAGCGGAGATACAGTTGGGACGTTGGAGAAAGCAACTTCTCGGGCGCGGCCTCGGTTGCATCGGCAGCCCGAGCGGGCACACCTGCCCGCGGGAGAGGTGTCTGAGCAAGAACCGACGATGCAATCGCAACGAGACCAACGACAACGGCGAATAAGCGGGACATGGAGGGCTCCAGAGTTGACGAGTCGTTTGTAATCGGTGAGGTGTGAATGGGCTTTGTTTCCAAAGCATTGAGAATGCGGTCGCAATGCGACCGCCCAAAGCCCCGAAGGGGCGCGCGATGGTAGTCAGGGGTGAAGCGACAGCGCAACCCCTGGATACAAAGCTCACTCCTTGATTTCTTCTTTGACTTCTTTGACTTCTTTGACCGCCGCCGGTGGTGCGAGTGGACCCTTCGGGGCACCAGGAGGAAGCCCATTGGGACCATCGGGATTACCCGCTGGGGTCGGCTTCTTGTTCAGATCAATCAACGCCAGCTTCTCAAACGTGTCGCCCAGAACGGCGCGGCTTTCGACCCCGAGCCAGTCATCGAGCAGGCTGGCGTAAACGCGGCGGAAATCGGTGTGATAGCGAAGATCGCCATCTGCCAGATCGTCGAGGCTGGGGTGTTTGCCAATGAGGCCGCCCGCCACCTTGTGCCCGGCCACGAACATACACGACCCCGAGCCGTGATCCGTGCCCCGGCTGCCGTTCTCCTTCACCCGTCGGCCGAACTCCGAATAGGTCATCAGGGCAACCCGATCGGCGGTTTCGCCGCCACCGAGTCCATTGAAGAAGTTTCCAATCGAGCTGGACAACTCACCCATTAGATCCGCGTGAGGTTTGGATTGCTCGGCATGCGTGTCGAAGCCGCTCAACTGCACATAGTAAATGCGCGTGCCAAGCCCTTTCTGAATCAAACGGGCGATGAGTCCAAGCTTGCCCTGGAGGGTAGCCAAATCGTTACCATCGCCCCGCCGACCCGGTCGGAACCCGCCTTCGTTCTGCTCGTTCGGTCCAGCCTGTTTGAGCGCTTCCTCAATTTTCTGGAGGCTGGAATACGTCTGGAGTTGCCGCTTGCGGACGAACGATGCGAGGTCGGCTTTCGCGGGATCGCTATCCTTTCCGCCGTTGAGGTCTTCGATGAGTTTCTTGCGGGCTTTTTCGTTCCCGGTGAGTTGCAGTTTGAAGTTTGCCCGGTCAGCCAGGCTGATCACCCCGCCATCGGCACCTTGAAGCGCAACGGGAAGTCGGTCTTGGCCGATGAACATGCCCGGAACGCCCGCGTCTTTGATGCTCATGCTGGGGATGGTGCGAGCCAGCCAGCCGCTGGTCTCTGCTCGCTTCGGATCGCCGAGTTGCCAGATGTCCATGCTCTCGAAGTGCGAGCGATCCGGATTGGGGTAACCAACGCCGCGGATAACCGCAAGATTCTTATTGTCGTAGAGATTCTTCATCTCGTTCATGCGGGGATGCAACCCGCAATAGTCGTCGAGTTTCAACACATCCTTTTTGCCGAATGCAAGCGTGGGGCGGGCCTTGTGGTAGAGGTCATCGCCGTAGGGAGCAACGGTGTTCAAGCCATCGTTGCCGCCAGTTAATTCGATCACGACGAGAACGGTATCCTTGCCCTTTTCGGCCTTATCCGCTGCGATGGCCGTGTTTGCCAGGAACTCGGGTACCACCGATCCAACGGCCAGCAAGCTGGTCCCGCCGATGGTGCGGGCAAGGAAGTCGCGGCGATTGTGCATGGAAAAACCTCCGTGGGTAAAGGATTTGGTACACGGTTCCCGGTCGGTGACCGGAGGAACCACATTGCCAAACCGCGTCACCTGGAAACGAAAAGCGTGACGGGTTTGGCAAACGGCCGGATCAGTTGAGCTGGTACTCGGGCAGACACATCATCGCATGCAAAGCCTCGCGAACGCGAGCCTTGAATTCGGGCGACTCTAGATTGAGTGCGTTCGAGTTCTTCGGTTCCTCGACCGGAGTCTTCGTAGTGGGTGCTGTTGGGGGCACGGACTCGCTTTTCCCGCTTCCCTTTTTCGGTCCGTTCTTTGGCTGAGGGGCTGAGGCTTTGGGTGCTGTAAGCGGTTCGCGGAGGAACTTCTCGATCTTCGCGGTTTGGATCGCCGCAATGCGATCGCCGTAAAGGAGTTCGCTCATGCGTGTCACCAACGCCGCGACATCCTTCGGTTTGGTGGCGTACAGGGTGGCGATTGGGTCCACACCACCTTCCGGTGGAGACGGCGGAGTAGATGATTTCCCGGACTTGGCCTCTGCTTGCTGGAGAATGACGGCTTTCGTTCCATCCGGGCTGTCCGAGATGGTGAATGTTGCCATCGCGGCAGCAGCAGCGGAACCCCCAGCGACTGCGATCGTCGCATCCTCAGAGAAAGGTATCGCAATAGCTGCTTGGGGTGGTTGGGGCGGCTCGAAGCCCAGTCCACCCTTGGGAGGCCGCGACCCCTGACGGCTCCATTCTCCGAGTGCAACGGTCTCCGCGAAGTTGTTCCGGGCAAGGAGGGTGGCGCTGTTGAGCCAGTCCGTCCCGGTGCGCCAACCCTTCACATTTGGGGGTGCGAATAGTACCTGTCCCATTTTCGCCAGCGGAGCCACAAGATCGGAGAGCGGCACTCGACCGGGGGTCACAGCCCGGCAGGCCTCAAGGGCATACTCAACCGGCCACTTCACCCGCTTGTGATAGGCGTGGGCGGAGAAGAACAAGCGGGAACCGAGGATGGTTGCGACCAGGTCGGCGATACTGTAATCGGATTTACGGAAGCGATCTTCGAGAGGGGTCAGCAACCCCTTTGGCGGTGGGGTTTCGCTGACCAGAAACGCATAGAGTTTGCCGACCAGGAACTTCGCACACGCTGGCTGGTCGCAGCAGATGCGAACGATATCTGTGCCGGTCCACGCACCCTTTTGCCCCAGAACGGTTTTCTGCCCCTCATCGTGAAGTGCGGGGTTGTTCTCAAAGGCGGTGACGCCGGGATCGTGGTGCCAGCCCGTAAATGCTCGTGCGGCTTCCTGGATATCTTTCTCGGTGTAATTCCCAACTCCGAGCGAGAAGAGTTCCATCACTTCGCGGGCATAGTTTTCGTTTGGTGCGCCCACCACGTTGCGGTTGGAATCGAGCCACACCAGCATCGCGGTGTCCTTGCTCATATCGAGCAGGAACGGGCGGAACTTGCCGAGAGCATGTTTGCGAAGTGTGACGTTCTGCTCGAACATCAACTTGGTCGAGCGGATTTTGGCGTAGCTGGTTGCGAAGTGATTGTGCCAGAACAGGGTAAGCTTTTCCCGAAGCGGGTGCCCACCTTCGAGCATCACATACAGCCACCAAATGCGGAGATTGGCCGGTTCATCGAAGAATCCTCCGGCTTCACTGAACACGTCCGACAAATCGCCTGCATCGGGTGCGCCGGCAAGAAGGCGTTCGAGTGTTTTGGGGAATCCTTCGGTCAGGGCGCGGTCGATTTCGGCGGGTGTGGCACCGAACGCAGCCCGGCGGAACAGATGCGCAGCCCATTTCCGGTTCCACGGCTCATCGGCGGTGGGTGTCCAGGGCTTCCAGGCTTCCGTGCGATCGACCTTGTTCAAATCTGCTGGCAGGGGAGTCGCCATGATCGAACTCCTGGGGCGGCCGGTAGATTGCCGGCGGACATCGACATGCGATGAGCATTATCCCCGATCGCGGGGATGAATCAAGTGGCCACGCTCAACAAACGTCAGTCAACGAATCCCAAATCACGAAGTTTTTAGCCGCGGTCTCTGAGCCTTCCCGCACGGTCGGCTTGCCAGACACGGCCCGTATTCACTTCCAGGCCCGTCAAGCCAGCCATCGCGGATACAGTTTGTGTCGATGCAGATGAGAAAACCAAGATCGAGTACCTCACTCGTCACCTGCGGCGTATGCCCCACCACAGCCACCTTGCCCGAACTATGTGGAACTGCCGTTCGGGCATCGGTCACTCGCCACCGCAACGCCAGTCCGGGTTGTTCATCCATCGGTAACTCGGGCACAAAGCCAGCGTGCAGGAATACGTGGGTTGCTGTCTCGTAATACGGCCGGCAATTGGTCAGAAACTTGCGATGCGGTTCGGGAATCCAATCTGCCAACGCACGCCGGGGACCGTCCTGTATCCAGCCATAGGATCGGAGTGTATCGGTTCCACCGCTCACCAGCCAACGCCGCAGATTCTCGGTGGTGCGAAGCGCATCAAGCAACTTCTCCTCGTGATTGCCCATAAGTGGAATCAACCGACAGCGTCCCGCCAGGGCGATCAGTTTGTCCAAAACCCCACGACTGTCGGGACCACGGTCGATGTAGTCGCCAAGAGTAACGATCGTGTCCTCGGTGCGGGGTGCAATCGCATCAATCAATGCTCCCAAGGCTTTGGAGCAGCCGTGGATATCGCCGATTGCGATTGTCCGGCCTGCCATTCGATCGCCTCAGCGGGTTGATTGAAACTTCCTCGCCACCTCACTTGGCATTTGTCCCCTGGAACTCGCAACTCCTTCTTCTTCGCCAGGAATTCTGATTTCTTAATATCTTTTCCCAGATTTACTTGGAAAGCAACAGCAACAGAGCGGCCAGGAATTAGACAATTGTCGCTTCTTGAGGCTGGAAATTGTACACTCTTTTCCTCTTTGCGAAGACTGCCGATGACCGGAACAACTCTTGCAGCGCAGACCATACGGGGCCACACGCGACTTTGTGAAGCAAATGGTCCAGCACACTGTTTAAAGGAGGCGACCCGCTTACCGATTTTGGTCAACCAGATTGCCCTGTCCTGAAAGGTAGTGGGGCCAACAGTGTGGAGCAGGTACCTCAAGTACCTATTTCAATTGAAAGGAGAATCGCCGTGAGACGAGCATTGTTGTGCAGCATGTTCCTGGGACTCACAGCCTACATCGGCCCCGCTCAGGCAGATGATGCTCCTGCGAAAAAGCCAGGTTCGAGTGCCACGAACCAGACCGGAATGAAACAAACTTATCTGGGAGTGGAAGTTGAGCCGCTTCCTTCGTCTCTGTCGAGCCACTTGTCTGGAATCGTGCCCAAAGGGCAAGGGGTTCTGGTTGCCCATGTGGCCAAAGATTCACCAGCCGCAAAAGCTGGCATGCAACCCGACGACATCCTGCTGAGTTTTGACGATCAGAAAGTCAGCTCTCCCGAACAACTGGTGAAACTGGTGCGGGGCAGCAAATCCGGCCACGAAGCCGCATTGAGTCTCGTTCGCGGCGGCAAGATGCAGTCTTGCAAAGTCATGCTGGGGGAACACGAATCCCCCAACATTTCCGAAAATCCGCGCGTGTTCCGATTCCAGCCAGACGAGCAGTTCCGGGAGATGTTCGAGGAGCATGAGTCAAGGAATGGTTCTTCCTGGGACTTATTCGATGCCATGAAATTAACTCGTCTCGATGCCAATCGCTGGCACGCGGAAATCGAGTATCGCACCAAGGAAGGGAAGAAGGAGAGCAAAACCTTTGAAGGAACGCGAGAAGAAATCCGCAAGGACATCCAGGCCGATAAGAATCTACCCGCCAACGAACGAACTCACTTGTTGCGGGCCATGAATGTTCACGATCCTATTTTCGAGTTTCATTTTCCGCGCTTCGACCAGATTGGGCCGGAGTCCAAAGACAAACCCTGACCAACGAGAAGCTTCCAGGGGTTTCCCTGGAAGCTTCTTGCCTACGGCTTCTTCGCTTTGGCTTCGGCTTCCTTGATATATTTTTCCGGCTCATCTTTGAACGCATCGCGGCAGCCGGTGCAGCAGACCCAGTAGTCTTTCCCCTTGTAGCTCACCTTGATCGTGCCGAGGCCGCCGCTGACGATGCACTCCGGCCCTTTGGGCACATCCGCGAACGGGACGCCTTCCTTCGTTGCTCCCACCTGATACTGCTTCGTAAAAGCCACAGTCGTTCCCGCTGGACGTGTTTCCATCCGATAGAGATAGCGGTTGAAGTGCAGCATGGTGATAACGAGACGTTGAGTTTCACCCGCGGGACCATCCGTCCGGTCGAGTGTCAGAACCTTTTCCTTGAGCGTGCCGACATATGTTAGCGTGGATTTGTCCGGTGCGGTCAGCGTGAACGTAAATCGCGGTTCGCCCTTCTCCGGAGTGTAACGAAGTTCGCCCTTCGTGAAATGTTTGCCCTTATCGAACGTGGCGATGAGCCAGGCATCGTTGTCCTTGAACTGCCAACTCCAGGCAATGGTTTCCGTCCACGTTCCCGCCGCGCGTTCCTCTTTCGTTCCTTCAGGAATGCCCGTTCCCTTCCACGACCCGACCAGAACGTTGAAGGGTTGAAGAGATTCTTTGGCTGGAACAACTTTTGGTGAATCGCCCTTCGGCGGATCGGGAAGTGTAGTTCCCACATTCAGGAGCAAGACAACCGCAGCGGCGTACATTCCAATACCTCTCGGGAAGGATGGAGCCCCCGGGATGGTTCTCCGGAAAGACGACGCGGACGGCCACCCGTTTCAAACAGGTGTCAGCAAAAACTCATTTAGTTAATGGTTAATGGTCAATAGTCCATAGTCATTTGGGAAACCCCAGGGCAAGAGGGGCGTCAGATGAACGCCTCGTTAGCAAATGGGTTGTCACGAACGACGAGGGACGAATGGTCGAAGGACGAACATTTATCGTGGTTTGCGGGGTGGACGAAACTTGGATAGCCTGGCAGTGGAAGTCGTTGGCGGGGAATTGTCGGTTGGGGTGGTTGGTGCCTCAGCGGGGAGTTTATCCGCAATCCGGTTGTGAATAATCCCCGTCTCGGACCCAGAGTTGATCATCGTGTTCTGGTCGCTACGGTTTTCCATAACAGCCGAAGTAACGGCTGCCAAAACGTCAGTCGCTTGTTCTTGTTGAATGCGTGTGTGAATCTCTTCGCGATCGATCCGGACCTTTGGTGGAGCCTCAATGCCGATCTTAACGCGGCCTGGGCCGACACTTACGACCGTGAGTTTGATGTTATCGCCAATGATGATCGATTCGCCTGGTCGACGTGTTAACACGAGCATGGGAGATGTCCCTCCTGGATGGGGCCGGGATGGGAGGGCATAGATTTCCCATCACACAGCATGTCCTTCTAACAATTCTACGCCACAAGTTGACTGATCTTGCGAGAAGACGGGATTTTTCCTCAAGTTTCTCTCACAAACTTTAATTGACCTCAAGAGAACTGGGAAACTCAGTTGCTGGATGTTCATCTCGCCTGCTCATCCAAGCAAAGGAAGTGAGATTGCGAATTGTGTGCCAAGCAATGATTAATTTACTGATTATGAATTGCAAAAGCAAATGACTAAAAAACCGAGCGAGCGGCTCAGCTTTTCGGGAGGAAAGCAACCGGAAGATGAAAATGAGAGTAATGTCCTTTATGCCAGGTTGTCAATCCCATATTCAAAAACGCACACTCTGCGAACCTGGCTCCGCTCGCCCTTGGAAGATGAATCGGTGAATTCACTCATCTTTCTGAACAATGGTCCAAGACAGAGCCAAGCCTCGTCCCGGACCATTGCTTTTGAAAGCCCTACTTCTTCTCTGAGGCCGGCTTGGTTTCGGCGTTCGACAACACCTCGACGGCAAACGGGGTGCGGTCGACCATGAGAACCAGCAAGGCTCCCGCGGTGCAGAATGTCTTGCCGGTGATGCAGTGTTGCCCGGCCCAGCTACCGTCCTTGTCCTGAGCCTTTTCGAGCCCCTTCACCATCTTGGCGTCCCACTCTTCCCATTCCTTCCCACCCTTGACCACCAGTGTCTCGCTGATGTTCAGGAAGCTCAGGAATTCTTCACCGCCGTTCGAGCCGAAACCGGCCGTGAAGCCCTCGTTTTTCAGATTCGCTGTGAGTTGACCTTGCACCTTGACGTTCTCGGCCTCGGCCTTCGTCAAATCGTCGAGTTTCTTCTGGGCATCATCCTTTTCTTTCTGAGTGGCCTTGGCGTCCTTGAGCACTTGCCGGGCCTTCTCACCATCGAGTTTGAGAGAGTTGACAACATCCTGGGAGTTCCCGGCCCCCTGACCGATCCGATACAAGGAGACACCAGCATCACCGAAGCTGCCCCCCGGACTTCCACCAAGCCCACCTCCAGCCATGCCCATCATGCCGCCTCCACCAATGCCTCCGAAACCACCCGGAACCGGGCGGCCCGGTGGGACAGAGGCGAATCCCGAAGCCAGTGGCTTTCCGGCCATCGCAACCGTTCCATTGGCCGATGCCTGGGACTGCGCGAATGCGCGATCCAGAACGCGGTCATCGATCGCAACGCCATTCTGTTTCGCACGCGCGATACTCTTGTTGGCGATCGCCACGGACAGAATCGGTGCCCAGCCGCCATTGTTCGCAAACCCACCTTCGGACGTCTGGTTCTTGACGATCTTGGTCATTGTCTTTTCCAGCGCTGCGACCAGTTGCTTTTCCTTCGGGCCAGCCTTCCCCTTCAACTCGGCCAGAACCAGGGCGGTCAGGAAGGTATCGACATACGGCCCGATCTTGCTCTGAAGCTGCGTTCCCCTCACGTCGGTGATGTACAGCGAATCCGATTCGGCCTTTTCGACGCGGGCGAGGACGAATGCCAGCCCCTTCGCCGCGGCGTCCTTGTATTGGCCTTCCACCGGGGAGTTACCGGCCCGGAGCAGAGCCAGGAGAGCAAGGGACGTGTTTCCGATATCCGATGGATCTTCGACCTTCGGCCCTTCGACGCGACCGCCGCCGGCGTTCCCGACGCGCCAGCCGCCGCCCTGATTCCAACCGCCATCTTCCTGTTGATTCTTGATGAGGTATTCCAACCCTTTCTTGACTACCGCGCTGAGTTCCTTTGGCTTGACCGCGAACTTGGTCTCGACTTTGTTGTCGGTTACCACCACCGGGATCAAAGGCTTGATCGGCCTGGGTGGTGGTGCTTGTTCGGGTGCCGGGGCGTTATCCGCCCGCAGGAATTGAGTGCCGACAACAGCGACTCCGAGCAAGCCAGTGAGCGCCAAAAGGGAGCGGAACAACCTGTTCATCGCATGGCCTCCGCAACGGGAACCCGGGGAGTGGATCGAAATGACCCGCTCCAGCAAACATCCTACCTTCACTGGTAAGGACGGGGGTAAGGGACCATACGTTGGCGGAAAAGTTTCCCAGACAGACTTCCTTGCGTGAGGAGACAGCGGAAACCCCTGGAATACTTTTTTTCTAGACCTGGGGATTTTCGAGTAACATTTGCCCACGTATCACGGCACAATACACATTCCGGCCACCTACCTGGCCGGGCCACACTGCCACGAGGTCGAACTCGATGACCGAACCTACCTCCCGGCGGACGTTCCTGAAAACGTCTGCCGCTTCTGCTGCCACTGCCACCATCTTCACCAGTGCCTATGCCGCTGCCGGGAATGAAACCCTTCGCATCGGGCTTGTCGGGTGCGGTGGACGGGGCACTGGCGCAGCCAAGCAAGCCCTTCGCGCGGACCCGAATGTGAAACTTGTCGCCATGTGCGATGCGTTCATGGACCGCCTCGACGACAGCCTTACCGGCCTGAAATCATCGAAGGAAACCCGCGACATTGCTCCCAAGATCGATGTCACTCCCGATCGCTGCTTCGAGGGATTCGATGGCTACAAGAAACTTCTCGACTGTGGCGTTGATGTCGTCTTGCTCTGTACGCCGCCAGGGTTTCGTCCCCTCCACTTGCGGGCGGCAATTGAGGCCGGCAAACACGTCTTCTGCGAAAAGCCGGTAGCCGTGGATGGAGTTGGCGTCCGATCGGTGATCGAGAGCGCCCGGTCGGCCAAAGACAAGGGCGTGAGCCTCTGTTCCGGGTTCTGCTATCGCTACGATCAGGCGAAGCGGGAGACGATCAAGCGGATTCATGGCGGGATGATCGGCGATGTCGCCGCCATACACATTACCTACCTCACCAGTCCGCTCTGGTGGCGCGGGCACGATCCGAAATGGTCGGAGATGGATTACCAGATGCGGAACTGGTATTACTTCAGCTGGTTGAGCGGCGATTTCCTGGTCGAACAGCATTGCCATAACTTCGACAAGGCCAACTGGGTACTCAAGGGCGAATCTCCCATTGCCGCGACTGGAGTTGGTGGGCGTCAGGTTCGCACCGACCCGAAATACGGTAACATTTACGACCACTTCGCAGTCACTCTGGAATACCCGAACGGAGTGAAGCTCTTCTCGGCCTGCCGACAGATGGCCGGGTGCAGCGGCGATATCAACGACCACGTCATCGGCACCAAAGGCTCGGCCCAATTGATGAAGCACACGGTCTCGGAACGCGGTGGGAAGAGCTGGGAGTTCGAGGGCGAAGCCAAGGATATGTATCAGGTCGAACACGATGAGTTGTTTGCCGGGATCCGATCCGGAAAGCTCATCAACGATGGTGAAACCGCCGCCCACAGCACCCTGATGGCGCTGATGGCCCGGGAAGCGGCCTACTCTGGAAAGCGGATCACCTGGAAGCAGATGCTCGCGTCCCAGCAAAATCTCGCCCCGAAAGAATACGCCTGGGGTCCGAATCCAGTCCCCACTGCTCCGATGCCTGGGACATATCAGTTCGTGTGATGGATCAGTTCGTTGGTTGTGGCTTGTGGGCGGTCGGGATGACTGCCCCCGTTTCACATCTCGTTCGGAGGAGAACTCGGCCGGAACGGATGCTGCCGCAGTCTCGCTGTTGAGGAGCAACACCATGACTCGTCCGATCGGTCGCCGCGATTTCCTGCGGATGACGGCTGCCATTTCCGCCGCGGCGATGTCCGGCTTTTCTCTCCCTGCATTTGCTGCGGACAAGAAGCCCAAGCTGAAAAAAGCGGTCAAGTACGCGATGGTCCAGCTCAAGGGAACGCACCAGGAAAAGCTGGAACTCGTCAAGAAGTGCGGCTTCCTCGGAGTTGAGATCGACAGCCCCGGCACTCCGAATCTGGAAGAACTGGCGAAGGCCAGCAAAGAAACTGGCATCACCGTCCACGGCGCAATCGACTCCGTTCACTGGGACAAGTCGTACTGTCTCTCGCACCCCGACGAAAAGGTTCGGGCCAAGGGACTCGAAGCCCTCATGGGCGCTCTTCAGGATGCCAAGATCGTGGGGGCAACGACGGTTCTCCTCGTACCGGGCGTTGTGCGCGAAGAGGAGTTCGAGGGGAAAAAACAGGCAGTGACCTACGAGCAGTGCTGGGAACGCTCACAAGCCGAGGTGAAGAAGGCTCTTCCTCTGGCCGAGAAACTTGGGGTAAAGATTGCCATCGAGGTGGTGTGGAACAATTTCATCACCAAGCCCGAGCAACTCATCGAGTACGTCGACAGTTTCAAGAACGACTATATCGGAGGCTACTTCGACTGCTCGAACATGATCAAGTTTGGGGTGCCATCGGCGGACTGGATTCGCAAGCTGGGTAAGCGTGTGCTGAAGTTCGACTTCAAGGGTTACAGCAAAGCCAAGGGTTGGGTTGGGATTGGTGAGGGGGATGAGAACTGGCCGGACATCGTCAAGGCGCTCGGTGAAATTGGCTACGATGGGTGGGCAACGGCCGAAGTCGGCGGCGGCGGCGAAGAGTGGCTCAAGAAAGTTTCCGGCCTGATGGACAAGATCCTGGAGTTATAGCACTCCACCACGGCAACTGCTCGCGTTCTCGTAGGGTGGGTCGAGCCGTGCGCAGCACGTCGAGGCCCACCATCTTCATTTGTAGTATTGGTCGGCCTCGCAAAGCCTCGACCTACTCTACAAACACATCCTCTTCGGTCGCACTTTCAGCCTTACGGGTCGGGAAGACCCTATGCAGCCGGGTTGTCGTCACCGTCCAGCATGAAATACTGGTGAACTTGCGACCACCTCAGGTGCAGGATGCCGGGTGCGGCTGCACCGTCGTTGGTGTAATCCGTATTCCAGCCCCACGGGTTCACCAGTGTGAAGGTTTGCGTAGATGCGTTGTATCCCATGAGAACGTAGTCGTGCGAGCCAACGATCCCGAGCGATGGGACGTCCTCATATGAGGCGAGCGTCATCAACCGGCCCGCACCCAGCGCACTGATCAAACCCGCGTTCGTGTACGGATCGCTCGCCTCAGCCCGACCCGTCAACACGGGGAGAACGGTCGATGCATTGCCACCGTTCAGAGATTGATAGGCATTCGTCTGTGGCCGCTGGTTCCAGCCCGAGGCACAGAGTTGGGCGTATGCCTTTTCGAGCAAGGGAACCCAGAGGACGTTTGACGAACTGCTGGCGCTCTCGCCCTGATTGGCGAAGAAGAAACACCCATAGACCGTGGGCAGGTTGTTATCCACGGTCACGTAGTGCGGCACACCATTGTCGTGGAACTCGACCGTCCAGACATGGATCTGGGTACCGTTGACCGTCTGGATACCATCATCGGTGAACATGTTCTGGATTACGGACGGATCGTTTGCCGCTGTTGCCCCGAAGCTGGCCAGCAGCCAGCAGTCCCCCATTTGCCCCTGATACACATCCTCATAGCTCGGCCCGCCCGAGCCGAACAATGTTCCGCTCACGAGTTGATAAGTCGCCGTGCCGTAAATTGTCACGGCCGATGGATGATCTGCGCCCAGGAACCAATCGGAGACCAGTGTTTGCAGTTGTCCGACCGTGCTCCCGACTTTGAGATTGCCTGAAGCGATGACGGCGTTGGCAGGGTCGCCATCGACCACGCTACTGAGCAGATTTCGGACCGAGGCGGGGATCGACAGGGCCGAGGCAGCGCCACTTGAGGCCAGCGCTTGCAGAGAGGACAGTGTTGCGCTGGATACGGTACTCCCCTCGGACTCGGCATCCGCGAACAGACCCAAGATATCCGAGTATGTGATCGTGTTGTCCCGTGTGAAATCCTTCTCAGCCAGCGCGGCCAGCGACGCATTGCTCAGTTTCTGACTGATCCAGCCGGTGCCGCTGCCTGGTTGCACACTGATACTGGCGCTGGTGCCTTTGATGGTGCCGGCGGTAGCGGTGATTCTCAGCGTGTCCGCTTTGCTCAGTGTGATTGTGGCCGACGCGGTCCCACTCGATAATGCGATGGAGGTGTGTGAGGTG
>DASZJS010000440.1:0-4071 GCA_035947935.1 Gemmata sp.
AACCTCACAAAACACGATGAGGTGATTTTCCACGACAACGATTTTGAGGTGTTCCTCAATCCCAATGGGGACAATCATCTGTATGGCGAACTGGAACTCAATGCCCGGAACACAACCTGGGATCTCTTGCTGACCAAACCTTACAGGGATGGCGGAAGAGCCATTAATGCCTGGGAGATTTTGGGTCTGAACACAGCAGTCCACATCGATGGAACCTTGAACGATCCACGCGACAAAGACACCGGCTGGACAGTCGAGATCAAGTGGCCCTGGGCCGGATTGAAGGAATTGGTTGCGGAGCCCATCGTCCCACCGAAGAATGGCGATAAGTGGCGGATCAACTTCTCGCGCGTGGAGTGGGATACGGAGATCGTGGAAGGGAAGTACACGAAGATACCGGATCGGCGCGAATACAACTGGGTGTGGTCGCCTCAGGGTGTGATCGATATGCACCGGCCAGAGCGATGGGGATACCTTCAGTTCAGTACGGCAAAACCCGGGAAAGATGAGTTCCGACCGGACCCGGATTGGGCATTCCGGGATCTGCTGCATCGTGCGTATTACGCTCAGCGAGCCTATCACAAGACGAACGGCAAATACGCGACAACTCTCCCCCAGTTGGGACTGAAAGATGCCGGTAAGCTCTCACTGGAAACAACGCGATCCGGCTTCGAGGCATCGGTCACACTTCCCGCCGAGAAGGGAGCCAAACCCCGACGATTGACGATCGCCCAGGATTCGAGGATCTGGGCGGAGTGAGTGAGACATGCGGTCTTGTGGGGATTTATGAAACGATCGCTCGATTCCCGAAGGCTCAAAGACATCCTGACTTGGAAGCAAGAACTTGATAAACTTACCTCGTACCTTCACTTGAGGATAAGTGATGAGCTTCGGGGACGAATCGGGCATTGATTTCGACACCGCCCGCGCTCGGGACTGGCCGAGCGTTCGTCAGTTCAACGTGTTCCTGGCGAACCGCATGGGGGCGCTACTGGACCTCGTCCGACGCTTCGAGCAGACGGACGTGAAAGTGGTGTCCCTCACCGTCGTCGAGACTGCCGATTGCGCGATCATCCGGCTTGTGCCCAGCGACTACGAGCGAGGGTATGAAATCCTCACTTCGGCCAAGTTCGCCTTCACGGAAAGCGATCTGCTGGTGGTGAAGTTGCCGGACGATGATCGTCCGCTGCTGACGATCACCAAGGCACTCCTCAGCGGCGAAATCAACATCTGCTACATGTATCCGCTGTTGATCGGAGTTGGCCCGCTGGGGAACACGGCAATTGCCGTGTATGTGGATGATTTCGAGAACGCCGCGGCGACCCTGGAGGGCCAGGGGTTTACCCTGTTCACCGAGAACGACCTGCGGGATTGAGCCTTCCCAGAGCGGCAAATCAGATCCGACAATCGCTGGAGAACTGAACCCGTGCCACCCTCGGAGCCTCGGCTGCGGGGTTTGTCACACGGTTGGGCTTGAACAAAAGCGGCATCACCAACAGCATCGTGACGAGTCCGAAAAGAGTGGTGAGCGCGAAGGCATGTCCCCGCGTAAATTGCAGGATCGGCCAGAACGCGGCGTACCAAACCAGGAAATGGAGCAAGTTGAGTAACAAGGCCAAGATTACTGTTCCCGTACTGGGCACGTATAACACACCGAGTTGATCGGCCTGCACATATCGGCTTCCCTTCTCTTCAACAAATCGCCGCTCGGGTGTGTAGGTCTTCACGTGGGTTTGCTTGTCTTCCTTCAACTGAGCATCCAATCGGATTGGCTCCGCGGCAGAATCCGGCTTAAGCCGGATCGCTGCGGTCATGTAGGAATCGCCGGTTTTTGTCGTACTGCTCAACTGAAACGGCGTGTCGGTCTCATCCTCGAAGAACCTGTCGGACTTTGCTCCGACCCCTCGCTTGAACTTCACCGCCACCTCGACCGGCTTTCCTGCTTCATCCACCTTGAGTTTGGTCCCATCGGGAGATACCCAGCGAATGGCCTCCATCTCGGAAAACTCTTTTCGCTCGTAGGGAGCGAACTCAAAGAACGTGTCGTACCGCCGGGGATGCTGCTTGTCGATCCATACCCACATGGTGATGAACGATCCGACGAGGACGGCGGCTGCCAACGCACGCACGGTGAGGCGGTCGGCAGGTTCCTGATAGAGGTAACCCTGGGCGACCAATCCTCCACCCAGAAAAAGTGCAAACAGCACCAAAGTGACAAGAATCAGAATGAGCAGCAGCGTCACGACTCGGCCCCGAAGAGAAACAGAAGTGGAGCGTGACTATCCTGCGAATGATGAGATGTGATGTCAACCCTTCGGATGTTCTTTGGCGAATGAATCACCAGGGTGCGCCATGCGACCCTGGGAACGCGGTCTTGTCAGAAGCTCATTTTTTCTCGATCACTGGCTCCAGGATCACCCAAACCTTGGACCGGAGCGGAGGAATGCGTTCGGTTCTGGCATCGTAAACCAGATTCGCATCATCCTTGGAAACCTCAGCGGGGATTTCGAGCATCGAGTACGGGAAGTTCGAGATGCTGATGACATCGCCGCTGTTCGCCGCGTAGAACTTCTTTCCGTTGCACGGATCGACGATAACGATGCTCCCGGCAAATACCCAGCCGTGAGGCATTTGAGCCTTCTTCTTGGCGTCCCAAATCCATTCCTGGGCGGGGTGAGTGAGGGTTTTCCCGCCCTTGGTGTAGTGGACGCTGACGTTGATCTTGGTGCCCGTTGCCGGTTTGTACTCGGCTTCCTCGGTCTTCGGGTTGACGAACTGGGTCGGCTTGCCCGGCGCGGCACCCGCGAAGATCAGGCCTTCATGAATCTTGAGGGCATCGATGTCTGTCCGGAGAATGGCCTCGTGTTCTTTCGTTCCCTTCTTGCACATGAAGATTTCGAGAGGCCCTTCCCGCAAACAGACCTCCGTGGCCAGCAAAACCCGTCGAGTTTTCTTATCGGGCAGCACTTCGATGATGAGGCCCTTTAGTTCGGGATTTTCTACGTGGACCGATTTCGGGTCGACCTTTGGCGCGGGCGGAAGTGGTTCGGCATCCTTGTCCTCCGGATCGGGTTGCTGGGCCGGGGTGGGAATCACTACGGCCAAAGTAGTGGTTATCGCCGCTATCAGTACCAGAAACATGGTTTTCATCGGTGGAACTTCTCCAGGAACAGGACAGTGTATCGGGTAGGCGATGGATTCAGCGGGAGCCGTATTTGGTCTGGGTGTAATAACCGGCAAGTCGCTCATGAAAATCGAGGAAAATAAGGGGATAAAAGCAAAACCCCCTCACCCGCCTCACATCGCTTTGCGACGTTCGGCGACCTCTCCCCCACACGGTGGGGGAGAGGTGTTGCCTCTGCGATTTCGCAAAGCTCCACGAAATGGACAGCTTTACACCTCGCCCCCACCGTGTGGGGGAGAGGTCGCGGCGCTTCGCCGCGGGCGAGGGGGTCTTGCCTCCCATTTCCAAAACTTCCCATCAGTGGGACGTCAGCTACACCTGTCAGATTACCGAATGAGACCGGGGTTACACAAACGGAAAAGCCCAGGGTTGGAATCCTCGGGCTTGGCCGATTGCAAGTCGCGTGCCGTCACTCGGGCGGAATCGGAGGCAGGGTCGTTGGTGGGCTTGTAGGTGGCATTTTCTGTGGCAGGGCAAGGGGAGCGGCACTCGGGGTGGCAACACATGGGCCACAAGGGGCTGGCTGACATGAAGTGCAGGTCACGCGGTTCGACCACACCCTATTGAAGAAATCCAGAACCGGGTGCGAACGGCAAGGATTGTTGAATAATCCACGCAGCCATCCGTTGGATGTCGAACAGCCACAGGGCGATCCACACCCATTGCTCGCACTGCTCGGTGTGCCGCAGTCGGACCCGCCCGGAGTTTGAATCTGCTTGCACACGGTTGTCGGAACCATTTCTGTAACGGTCCTGGCCACCTTCACCCGGGTTGTACACGGCACCTGTCGGGTAACCACTTCAGGTAGGCATTTGGTGACCACTTCTGAGCGCATTGTGGTCACCTGGGTCGGAACCATCTTCACCACCTCTTCGGTCACGATCCGG
>DASZJS010000441.1:0-4049 GCA_035947935.1 Gemmata sp.
TCCAAAGGAAGGGTTTCGAGTGTCTTCGCAGTTGGTTGCACAACCGGCGGCGTTACCGGAGTTGGCATCGCTTGAGCGAGGGAATGCTGTGGGGTCGTGACGAACGCCGCCATTGTCTTGTTGCTTGTGTCGGCTACAGCCGGGGCAGCCGGTATTACTTCGACTGGAATTTCATCGAGCGGCAAGGGCTCCACGACCTCATCGGCCGGGATCACTTCCGCAACGATAACGTCTTCGATGACTTCCGCAACGACCACATCGTCTGGGAGAACTTCGGCAACAACAGCCTCAGCGGCCTCGGCGGGGATAACTTCCGCCGTGACAGGCCGCCGCGCTGCCAGCCACTTTGTGGCAACCTTTTCCTGCATGGCCAAAATGCCGCCGAGACTCTTGAAGTGGAGTCGGGCGCATCGGTTTCTCACGCCCCGGAGCTGGCTCATCAGTTTGTCCAGCCACACGCCCTTGAGTCCCGACAATGGCGGTTCGGGGACCATCTTTCCATCGAGAATGAAGTCGGCGAGCCGCTCTCCTTCCTCGAAGTTCTTCATTGCCGGGAGGTTGATCTCACGGGCATCCTGGATGATCTTCTTGAGTCCCTTCCAGGCTGCCCGGAAATCCGCGATGATCTCGGCCACGAAGTCGTTGGTTATTCTGTTTGGGTTTCTGGTAGTAATCGCTCGGTAGGCTGCCTCAGCATTGGCAAGGTTGCTTCTGGCCTCCTTAAACAACCGCTGCACCTCCACCTGGAACTTATAGCGCTCGACGAGTTCGTTCTTCATGTCCTGGTCGACCGCGATAGCCATCTGGATGTGGAGCAGATAGACGCGCCGGTCGAATGTTTTGAACCACTCCCAGTTTGTATCTTGCTTCTTCGCGATCTCGTCAATCAACTTCTTCATCTTGGAGGACGGCCTCCCCACGATGTTGCTCTGTCGGGACTCCATTTCCTTATTCAGATCGGCGAATTCCTCGGCGTGTTCCCGGCATCCTTCGTAGAGCTTGTCGAACACCTTCTCCATGCGCTCCTCTGTCCAAGGAGTGTTGTAGATGATGGTGTTCAATTCACTCAACTCACCCGGCTCAAGCAAGCGATTGTCGTATGCGCCGTGATATTTGGAGTCGTAGGTGGTCTCGGCGTACTCGTTGTCGATGAACTCTTGAATTTGCAGAGCATCGATCAGATCGGCATCCTTGGGGATACCAAAAGCCATTCGGTAGAATTTGTAGGTAAGGCGTTCTTTCAATTCGGCCACGTCATTAAACAGAATCCAGGGCGACCGGTGATCCATCACTGCCGGGACGAATTGCTCCTTGGCATTCTCCTCTCGGTCGGCATCCGGCGGGTGGGTTCGCCACATTGGTGGCGTTTCGTCCTCGTCCTCCATCTCTTCCTCATCGGCATCGAATACCTTGGTGGTCTTTCCCGAGGTGGGAGTGGGGAGGGCAGGTGGAAGTCCCAGGTGTTCTTCCTTCTTCTTTCGCCTGACAATCGCTGCCGCACGATCCTGATGCAGATACAAATCGTTCGAGTACTGCTTGTTATCCCGGGCCGGAATGACGAGGTCATCGATTGCCTGGATGAAGCACTGCATTCCGAATCGGGCTCGAAGCAACCCGTGGGTGGAGGCATCGCTCCCGGCCGCGCTGACGGCCACTTTGTCGGCGTGGAACTCGCGTTCGCGGGACATCGCGCGATCCTGGAGGGCGAACATCTTGTAAATCCAAAGCAGAACCCATCGCCCCCCATCGAGGATCCAACTGACTACTGTTGCGAAGCCTCTGAAAAGAACTCGGATGTCGTTTTGACCGCCTCGGTGAGTTGGACTTTTCTTGCACCACTTGAGCAGCCGATCGAACCAGTCCTCGCCTCGGACCATGTCGCCGATAATCCCCTGGACGACGTTGGTATAACCCCTCGTCTGACCCGACTGGCAGAAATGGCCAAATTCGTGAGCCAGCACCGCCTTGAATTCACTCAGGTTCATACAGTTCACCAGCCCAAGCCCAATCAGCAGATCCCGTTTCGGTTCGACAAAGAGATTAATGAGCGACAGCCGCCGGATGCACGCTGCGTTCACGTCAGCGCTCACATACACTTTGTTGGGGAAAGGAGCCTCAATCTCATCGCACAGGGTCTGAATGAACCCGAATAAAACCGGATGGTCGTCCTCGTGGATTTCAACGTAAGTGTCCTTGTCCATCGGGTGCCTTTTGAAGAAACCCTTCACAAGGAACAAGAAGAAAACGGTACTGAGTACCAGGCCGACGATCTTGACGAGCGGCCACTTCGCCAAAGTCAGGACGCACCACGTCCCAACCATGGCAAAAAAGACGACCGCGGCGAGATAAAAAATCAGAAACACGAAGAGCCCGGCGAGCAGCCTGTTCTCCTGCTTGACGTACGATGCAGGGTAGTCTGTGAGCCCTTCAGGAACGTCGGTCGGGCTGGGTGGGTATGGGATTTTCTGAGCGGACATACTATCCTTGGCGGATCGAACCGCCTACGGGTCAGGATGCGTGTCGTTTGGGTCTCTATCCATCACCAGAACCACGAGGCAGACCACCTGCGTTTTCCTGGTGAGTTTGTGGTATGCCACCTCGAAAAACCGAATTGCCGGATGGGGGCGGCAAACAACCAGAATAGAGCTTTACTAGACGATGGCAACGATATAGCCATCTGTCAACCCCGTAGAATCGGCAAACAGAAGAAGGTTACACGCGCGCGTTCAATATCGCCAGAACCGTTATGCAAGTTGTATGCGTATTTGTTAAATCGTTAAATAGTTTTCGAGCTCCAAATTAAAGATCCTTTGTGTGATTTCCCCGCGTTTTCACAATAGTTGTCTCAAACTTGGAACCCGACCAACCTGGAGTCCGGATGCAGCAAATGACTGACTGGGCAGCGGCCCGAGCGCAAATGATTCTCGATCCCACTGTTACCATGTTGAATACCGGGTCGTTTGGGCCGCTGCCGCGCCCGGTATTTGACCGCGCAACAGAACTCCGTTTGCGGCTGGCGGCTGGCCCCACCGATTTCTTCGTTCGCCAGGCTCCTCCATTATTGTGGGAATCGCGAGAAAGAACGGCTTCTTATCTAGACACCGTTCCCCACCGTTTGATCTTCACTTCCAATGTTTCCGCGGCGATCAATCTCGTAGCATCCGGGCTTCGTCTTTCAGCTCCAGGCGAAATTCTGATGACGGATCACGAGTACGGGGCGATGGTGTGGTGTTGGCAGCGGGCCGGGCAAAGGCAGGGGCTTACGGTCAGGACTTTTCCACTGCCGACGATGGCGACCGATCCCGGTGAGATCGTCGCTGCCGCAGTCCGTGCGATCACTCCCAAAACGCGGCTACTGTTTTTTAGCCATGTCCTTTCCCCAACGGGTCTGGTACTCCCCGCGAAAGAGTTGTGTGCAGAAGCTCGCCGGCGCGGGGTGACTTCCGTTGTCGATGGTGCCCATGCACCTGCAATGATCCCGCTCTCACTCAACGATATTGGAGCCGACTTCTATACCGCGAACTTACACAAGTGGCTCCTCGCGCCCAGTGGTACGGGGTTTCTGGTAATCGGTCCAGGAAACGAAGATCGACTCCAGCCTCTACACGTTTCGTGGGGCTATTATCCAGACAAGTATCCGCTGGGAGAGATCGCGAAGTCGATGGGTCCGAACGATCGCGATAATTATGGATCAACGCCGCGAGTGCGGTTTCTGGAGTTCGAGGGTACGCGGGACATTTGCCCGTGGCTGGCAGTCCCCGCGGCAATTGAATTTCAGACCGAATTGGGATGGGATAACGTGCGAACCCGGATCGCGGAACTGGCTACATACACACGGCAAGCGATTGGTAAAACGGAGTTGAAGCTTGCAACCCCCGCGGTGCCGGGGTTGCACGGTGCTATGACAGCGTTTGAACTCCCCCAGGGTGTGAATGCTGTGAAGTTACGGAAGGAACTGTGGGATCGACGCATTGAAATCCCGGTTGTCGAGCGCCCGGATCGACTGCTTTTGCGTGTAAGCCACCACTTTTACACGACCGAAGCCGAAA
>DASZJS010000442.1:0-9284 GCA_035947935.1 Gemmata sp.
TGGCCCAGAAGTACGACAAGGTTCTCCTTCAAACCACCAGTGTGGCCGATATTGTCCCGCCCGAGACCACAATCGACGTTGGTCTCGCTGAGGATCAGATCGTCGATCAGGACTCATTTACAGTCAAAGCCAGTGCCAAGGGGACTGGGAAACAACTGATCACGGCCATGCGGTTGATTGTGGATGGCCGCCCGTTCCAGGGGACAAAGGGGATCAAGCGGTTCGATGTGCCTCTCGAAACTGCCGAGACATCGTGGGATGTTCCGCTCACGCCGGGTCCGCATACTTTCGCCGTCATTGCCGAGACAGCCGTCAGCAAGGGCATGACCAAGACGGTCACGATTACCCGCAAGGGTGAGGTGCCGAAACCGAACCTGTACGTCCTGGCGATGGGGGTCTCGGCCTATCCGGGCGATATGAAACTCCGCTACGCCGCGTCCGATGCGACACTCCTGGCAAACGCCTTCAAGTCGCAGTGCAAAGGGGTGTTTGCGAACATCGAAGTCAACATCCTGACCGACAAGAAGGCCAGCAAGAAGGGCATCCAGGAAGGTCTCGATTGGCTCGCTTCCAAGATGACTGCAAAGGATGTTGGGATCGTCTCGTTCTCCGGACACGGAACGCGCGATCCCGAAGGCAAGTTCTATCTTGTTCCTGTGGACATTAACCCGCGCGATCCATTCCACACCTGTTTTGCTGGGGATGAGTTCAAGAGCCGGCTGGATAACATGCCTGGCCGACTTGTGGCGATTCTCGACGCCTGTCACTCTGGCGAGGTTGCCGAACATGCCCAGCCACCTGTGAGCAGCGACAGTCTGGCCCAGGATCTCGCCTCGGAGGATTCCGGGGTGGTCGTGATGAGTGCTTCACTTGGTAGGGAATACGCAATTGAAAGCCAAGCCTCCAAGGCCGGGTTCTTCACGCTCGGACTCGTTGAAGGACTGGGAGGGCTCGCGGACGTAAATGAGGATGGGGTGATTTACATCAACGAACTCGACATGTATGCCTATGCACGGGTCCATCAGTTGAGCCACGGACAACAGCACTCGACCACCAGCTTGCCACCAGGAATCCGACCATTCCCACTCGCAACTGTAACCAAAGCGCCATGATGTTGATCTACCTGTCGCCGACGCTCCGGGTTCGCACAACGAACCCGGAACGTCTGTTTTGAAGTCGCGCTTTTGGTTCAAGCCAAAAGACCAGCAGTTGAAACAGAGGTGCGGAAGCACCATCTTCACAAGCCCGAAGCGCCAGCGAGGGACAGCGTTTCCCTCGCTAGCGCTTCGGGCTTGTATCGTGCTTTTCGCATAACAACCATAAAAAGCGTAACTTCAAAAAGCGTCAGCGACAGGGCGGAGCCCTGCAACGTATTGGCAGGTTTTACAGGTTCCCCAAGGCTGCACTCGCCATATTGCGCGAAGAACATGTGAAGCCCCTGGCCTCATCACCGAGCATCGCTTAGTATCGGGACGCTGCCCCTCTTCACTATCCCGATGGAACCCATGCGACACGCTGCCCTGCTTGCAGTTGCTGCCCTCATCCTCTGCGCGGATCAGGCTGCAACCCAAACCATCCTCGTTCTCCCGTATGTCCAGCCCGGCGATGGGTCGAAACTCAGCTCCACCGACACCAAGGTGATCTGCTGGGTAACCGACCAGATTCCCGGGGAATTCGTCGTCGAATACAACGCGGTTGGCGGTCCAGTGAAACTCGCCAAAAGCGTTGCAGTGAAACTCGATTTCCCCGCCATGAAACCAAGACCGGTCGAAATCGCCCCGCCGCCCCGCGAAGTCATCAATCCCAAGCCAAAAGAGACGAAGAACCCAAACGACTTCGATGAGCCCAAGGAACCCAAGATTGCCCTCCCGCCGGAGAAGGATCAGCATTACCTGAACTACGCTGCGGTTTTAACCGACCTGCCGTTCAATGCCGAGGTGGTCTACCGTGTGAAACTGGCTGGGACAGTGGTCCGCGAAGCAGTGTTCCGCACTCGGGCGACTCCCGACAAGACGGTTCGGTGCGTGCTGGTAGGCGATCTGGCCCAGGGAAGACCGGCCCAGAAGACAATTGCCCATCACATCTGGGAAGAGAAACCTGAATTCCTGGTGGCTCTTGGAGACATTGTTTACCCCAGCGGCCGGGCCAACCAATACGCAGCGTTCTACTGGGATACTTACAACAACATCCTGGCACCCAGCCTCAAGTCCGGTGCCCCTCTCATGGCATCAATCCCTTTCTACCCAGTGTTGGGGAACCACGACATCGCTGCGAAACCTTCGACAACACCGGATGCCCTGGCCATCTATTACTTCTTCCACGTTCCGAAAAACGGTCCCGGCGAAGGTCCGTGGGCAACGCCAATCGGGACCGATGAGGCAGCCAAAAGGTTTCGTGCGAACTCCTGGGGGAACTACCCATCGCTCGATGCCTATTCGTTCGATTATGGCCCTGCTCACTTCACGGTCATAAACGACAATGCCAAGCTGGCAATCGACAACCCATCGTTTGTGAAATGGCTACGCGCCGACCTGCTCGGCACAACGGCTAAGTGGAAATTCGTCTGCTATCACGTCCCTGGCTTCCAGGCAGCGCGTCAGCACTACACCGAGCAACAGGCCCGGCTGCTCCAGCCGGTGTTTGAAGAGTGCGGGGTTGATCTCACGTTTTCGGGCCACGTCCACAATTATCAGCGGTCGGTGCCGCTCAAGTTTGTTCCCGACGAGAAGGGGCTGGTGAAGGGCAAGGTGAACGGCGAGTTCACACTCGATTTGACTTTCGATGGCATCAAAAAGACGACGCCGAAAGGGGTCATTCACATCGTTGCCGGCGGTGGTGGTGCGAGCCTCTATGGCCCTGCCCCGGAGAAGGTAGCCGAGGGGCTCAAGAAGCTCCACGGGGACAACTTTGCACCCTTCACCGCCAAAGCCGTGGTAGAACAACACTCGTTCGTCGTGTTGGACTTAGCACTAGAGAGGCTTTCCCTCCGGGCCATTGGCATCGATGGCAAAGAGATTGATTCCATCGCGATCGACAAGGGGAAGTGAGCGTACCACCCGTTCTGAACTGGCGAGTGGATGCCCCCACTCGCCGAGTTGATGTGGCTCAGGGTGCGTGGAAGGTGAACAAGTTCGCCGTGCCCTAATCCGCAAACATTGCTCGGCTCTGCCCATGTGTGCACGTCTGGGCAGACTGTCGGCAGTTTGGGCACGTTACAAGGCTTTTTCATCTCAATCGCAGATTCAATCACGGTCACCGTCAGGTTTTGTCATGTATTGTCAGGTTTTTTCGGCCTCTTGGAACACGATCATCAGCAGAAATAATCACTTCAATCATAAACAAACTCGTGATTTGGAATGGCTGACCGAGATACCAAGCCTGAAAAGTTCGTTTTGTCAGCCCAGCTCGAAGTCTCGAGCTTATTTTGTTGATGTGCCAATCCTTATACACCGGATGTCCCACCTGGAACCCGATCTGCTTTCTTCTTTTCGTTGTTGCCGCTCCGGGGGCGCGGACTTAAATTCGTTGACATTCCGCATAACCGCCGCAACTCCGGAGCCAGCCTCATGGCCTCGATCGATTCGCTCGCTACGCCGCAAGAAAGAACCTTGCGACGAAAACTGTCCGCGATGATGTTCCTCCAATTCTTTATTTGGGGGGCATGGTTTGAACTGGGGTTCGATTACATCCCGAAACTCGGATTCAATAATGACTGGCAGCTACCACTGATCTTCGGGGCATTCAATGTTGGGGCTCTCGTCGCTCTGTTCTTCAGCACCCAGTTCGCCGACCGTAAGTTTGCTGCCGAAAAGTTTGTGGCGTTCAGCCATCTGATCGGGGGACTTGCAATCCTGGGATTATTCTTCATCCGTAAAGAGCCAGGGGTGGAGAGTGCCCCGTTCTGGCCGTTCTTCCTTCTGATGCTACTCCACTCCATCTTCTACGTCCCGACCATCTCGATTACCAACTCCATTGCATTCGCGAATCTGAAAGATCCGGCCCGGGAGTTTGGTCCGGTGCGCGTGTGGGGGACAATCGGATGGATCGCCGCGTCCTGGCCGTTCATCTTTATTCTGGTGGATTGGGCCAATGTCCCCAAGTTTGGGGACGTCGGCTTCGTGAAATGGTTGGAAGCGGCTCTCGGGACATCTGTCACAGGTGAAGCAGCTCTGGATCTCAAGCGATACATCTTCCTGGTTGCTGGTTTGGGATCTCTGGCACTCGCGGCGTTCAGTCTCACCCTTCCACACACGCCCCCGAAGCCAGCCACAACGGGTTCGGACTCATTGGCATGGCTCAAAGCAATGCGATTGCTTCGACACCCGTTCGTCGCAGTCCTCTTTCTGGTCACCTTCATTGATGCCGCCGTTCATCAGAGCTTCTTCTTCTGGACGTTTACCTTTCTGGGGCCAAAGGTCGATGGAGGCGTGGTGGACATCCCGGCCAACTGGGTTGGTCCGGTGATGAAGATCGGACAGATTGCCGAGATCGTGACGATGCTCTTCCTGGGCTATGTGTTGAAGAGGTTCGGTTGGCGGACGACGATGGTGGTGGGCGTGCTCGGACACGCGGCTCGATTTGCCGTGTTCACCTATTATCCACACCAGGATGCTGCAATTCTGATCAACGCCTTGCACGGGATTTGCTATGCGTTCTTCTTCGCCACCGTCTACATCTTTGTGGATGAGTTCTTTCCGAAGGATGTGAGGAGTAGCGCCCAAGGACTCTTCAACGTACTGATTCTGGGTGTCGGGCCATTCGCAGCCAACTTCATGTGTGGTCGGTTAAAAGACCAGTACGGGTTCACCACACTCATGGGTCACAAGACAGTGGAAACAGTGGAGTACCCGGGCGTGTTCGTGTATTCGATGGGTGCGGCTTTGCTGGGCGCGGTGATCCTGCTCTTGTTCTTCCATCCGCCAAAGGAGAAGTTGACCGAGGTTCCCGGGACCTCCGCGGAGGAGAACGCCCCACCAGTGGCTTGATTATTCATGGAATGAGGGACTCCGGGAGCGTCAGCCCCCGGGGTCCTTTCGTGAGTGTCCGCGACAGGATTCAACACATCTCCCGGTAGCTTTATTCAACTCCCGCAAACTGCGTTGCCGATACCGAATGTGCCGTACTGTTCGGTATTGTGGGTTTTGTGGGACAAACCATGCGCCGATCAACTCGAAAAAAGCTTCACATTGTGCCCGCCTTGTTGATGATTTTGAATGTAGGCTGTTCCCGGACGTTCTTCCGGCAGGCAGCCGATAAGGATGTCGAGGGTGTGATTACCGAGAAGAACAAATTCCCCGACTGGGATACCAAGAGTTGGCACGTCTATCCCGACCCACGTTCCCGGTTCGCTGACGCAAGTAACCCGGATCGCCCACCTTACCCACCCGACGACTACGCCGCTCGTGTCCTGTCCCCCAACCCTCAGCACCCGACCAATAGGACTGGGACAGGGCGGGTCGATGGAGACGGCTATCTGAAAATGCTCGAAGAATGGAACGCCAAAAATCGAGCCGATGACCCCGCCAATGCCCGCGGCGTTCCGCCCGATTCTTTAAGCGGAATGATCCTTTACAAGTCCGAGACCACAGATCAGGCAACGCTTCCGAATCCCATTGGGTCAGGAGTTGCCGGTTCAGCCACGGTCGCTTCCCCAAGTGTTTCCGAGCCCAGTCCGTGGATGTCTGCTCGATCCGCAATATCCACGCCCGCACCCGCACCCGCATCAAAACCTTCCTCTCCGCGCGTCATAGAATCTCGGGACTCGACCGTGATTCCTGCTAGTGGGACCGAAGAAGCGAACCCGAGTGTGGTGGTGGCTTCCACGCAACCGCCTGGAGCGCAGAGTGTACCGATACCAAACACCGCGCCGGGGCAACTTCCCCCTCCAAAGACCGAGTCTGGAGCCTTTCCGGGCGCCAAAAGCGACCCCGGTGCAGGCGAGTTCCCGAGTATCGAGAAACTCCTGATCACTGGGAACCAACGAGAAGACTATCTGCGGGCGCTCACGACCAACGAACGCGGTTTCCGGATCAAGTTGGATCAGGCTGTGGAACTGGGTATCGTCAACGCCCGGGAAATGCAGGATCAACGCGAGGCTCTCTACTTCGCTGCACTCCCGGTTACCTTGGAGCGATTCAACCTCGCAGCGCAGGGTTTCTTTACCGAACAACTCCTGCGAACCTCGCTCGGGAACCAGTTGTCCCCGTCCGGTCAATCGTTGTCATCGACCACCACACCGGGAATCTCGAAGCTGTTCCCCACCGGAGCCTTGTTACTCGTTCAGATGGCCAATCAGGTGGTCATCAATTTTGGAGCAGGCCAACCCGTCGTTGCACTCTCGAACCTGTCGTTGAACCTCACGCAGCCATTCCTGGCCGGTGGCGGCTTTGCAGTCACTCTGGAGCCCCTGACCCAGGCTGAGCGAACTCTGCTGTACGCCATGCGGTCTTTCACCCGGTTCCGGAAAGTCCTCTACGTTTCCATCGCAACGGGCGGCGGCTTGACCAACAATCCCTATGGCCTCCCGGGTCTCTCCGAGAACCTCGGACGGGGTATCGGGGAAAACCTCACGGCTCCCACCATCGGATTTCTTCCAATCCTTCAGTCGGGGGCGATTGTCATCAACAACAAGAAGAACGTCGAGACGCTCGAACGATACCTTCGGCAATATCAAGCGTACCGGGAAGGAGGACAACTATCGGATTTGCAGGTGGGCCTGGTTGAAGTGCAGATGCTGAATACGCGGGCGATATTCCTCGGTTCGATCGGAACCACAGGTGCCCCCGGGAGCGTTCGCGGCTATCTCGACGCAATCGACAACTTCAAACTCCAGCTCGGCATCCCGGAAACTGTTGCCCTCGACCTCGATATCGGGCCACTCAAACCGATTCACAAGCAACTCACCAAGTACGAGCGCATTTACGCCGATGTTCGGGAAGTGGAAGATCTGGCCCATAGGTTCAATCCGAACGACCCTGCTAATTCCCAGCGCCCGCGCTGGCGCCGGCTGCTGACGGAATCGAATCTTGTGAAAGGGACTGCCTTCGCGAAGGGCATTGGGGAACGGTGGGATTCGTGGGCAAAGCTGACCGACGATCAGCTTACGCTTCGGCTTGGGGATCTCCGGAAGGAGCGGGCGGACCTGCTGGATCGACATGCCGACCGCCAACTCAAGGGCCAACCCGATCCCGAGGCCGAGACACGGAAGATTGCGCAACTGGAATCGGAGATTGACTTGGCATTATTTGAACGGGAGATGCGAAAATTCGAGAAGCAGCCATGGTTGAAAGAGAAAGCGGCCCAAGCACAGGCCGTGGCTAAGGCCGGAGCGTATCGGGATACTTTCAACGCGTTTTACCAGGTGATTCTGGAGTCTCGGAACGAGCGGTTGGAAGTGGCTCATGCAGAATGGCCGAAATTGCCTGCGATTCCGGTTTTCGGCGTGGATGCGCTGACCGCTCCCCTTGATGAGGCCTACACTGCTTGCATTCAGGGGGCTCTCAGTACACGATTGGACCTGATGGATGCACGCGGTCAGGTGGTCGATGCCTGGCGGCAAATTGCAGTTTCCGCAAATGCGTTGCAAGGGGTGTTGAACGTCGGGTATAATATGTCCGCCACAGGCACCACCAGCAATCCGGTAGCTTATTCCGGAGATCGCACACAAAACCAGTTGGTCATCAACGCCCAGTTGCCCCTCGTTCGCCGAGCCCAGCGTAATGCCTACCGAACTGCATTGATAAACTACCAGAGCACGCGACGACTTTTGATGGCCTTCGAGGACAACATCGCCAACGATGTTCGCAACGACATCCGGCAACTGCGTGCTCTCGCTGAGGTGTACAAGATCCAGCAGCGCGTTGTGGAACAGAGCTACATGATCGTTGAGAACGCCGCGGAAGTTTTGTTTGCCCCACCGGTTCCTGGTACGGTTCTCGATCCTGTGACTGCTGCAGCTCTGACCACTCAATTGCTCCAGGCTCTGAGCGGGCTGTTAACTGCACAAAATACCCTGTACACGTACTGGGTGAATTTCCTGACTAACCGAATCCAAATTTATCTCGACCTTGAGCTGATGCAGCTCGACGAACGAGGGATATGGCGCGATGAGCAATTCCCCGGACTCGAAGATTCCCCAACCGGACCCAGCGACCGACAGCCCGGCGAGCGACTCCCCGCCCCCGCCCCTGTTGGCCCAGCCGCTCTCCCCGATCGGAAGTAGCTCGCTGACGGCGAAATCCCTTCCCGGCAAATCCACTACTAAGCGCTCGCGTCGCAAGTACTGGATTGCCGGCCTTGTTGTTCTTCTGATTACGGTTGGGGTCACCACTTTCCTCCTCGCCCGTCCCCAGGGTCCGCGGGCAGATGTCATCTTGTTCAAGGTTAAGAAGGAACTGCTCAATGTGAGCGTTACCGAGAAAGGAACGCTCGAATCGTCCGCCAACACGGATTTGATTTGCAAGGTCCGTGCAGGGAGCAAGAACTTTGCCACCTCCATCAATTGGGTGGTCGATGACGGCACCCGGGTCAATCCTGGGGATCAGTTAATGATTCTCGATGACTCCGCGCTGAAGGAACAGCAGGAATCTCAGGAGATTATTGTTGCTCAGCGGTTGGCGGATAAGATCAATGCAGAAAAAGACTACGAGATCCAACTCAAAGCGAACGAAATCAGCGTCGCTCAGGCCATGACGGACCTGCTGAACTCCGAAATTGCTCTCGAAAAGCTGTTGGGGATCGAGATCGATCCGAACCTGATTCCGCTCGCAGCGGTTGCGGGAATTCCGAGCAGCCTCACGGAAAATGGATCGTATCGCCAACAACTCGACAACCTTTCCGGCCTGATCACTAATGCTTTGTCCGATGTCGAACAGAACCGCGAGCGTTCGGCCTGGTCCGAACGCATGGTCAAGCAGGCATATATGAGCCCGGCGCAGGCGGAAGCCGACAAATCCCGCCTGGAGAGTTCACTGGAGACTTTACGGAGTAAGAGGGCTGAGAAAGCTCTCCTTATGAACTACGACCGTCGCGTGCAAATCGCCGATCTCACCAGCAAGCGGGATAATGCTCGCAAGGCACTCGATAAGGCCAAGCTGACAGCGGATGCTCAGGAAGTCCAGAAGTTTACCAACCAGAAGACCACGCACGCGATTTATACCAAGGAATACGATAAACTTATCGATATCAAGCAACAACGCGCTGAGTGTCGGATCTCCGCTCCCGTCAATATCAGACCGGGATCGATGGTGGTCTACTTCAAACCGGATGGGAACCGATTTGGGAAC
>DASZJS010000443.1:0-3274 GCA_035947935.1 Gemmata sp.
TGTTGGTGGAGTGGAGATAACAACCGAAAATCGTGAAGCGCTGGAAGTGGTACATCAAGCGGTTGCGGATTTACCGGCAGATTTTCGATCTGCGTTATTGCTGCGGGTGGAAGAGGGACTATCTTTCCGGGAAGTTGCGAAGATTTTGGGTACGACAGAGGAAACGGCCCGCTGGCGGGTGTTCAAAGCTCGCCAAAAACTGATGAAGGTGCTTTCCCCGGAACTACTTCCGCCTGGGGCACCAGCAGGCGAAACGGCATAGTTGTGAGTTGTGAGGTGTGAGTTGCGAGTTGGAAGAATGAGGATCGAGCCGCTTTCCGGCATCCTCTGTTCCTGCCACCAACTAACAATTCCCAATTAACAATCCACAACTAACAACTAACAACGAAAATGAACTGCCAAACGATCCAAAACAAGATTCTGATCTTACCCGATCCGCGGGTGCTTCCCGACGCGCTCCGGGATCACATTGCCGGTTGTGAGGTCTGTCGGGCTTGGGCGAAGCAGGTGGCCCGGTTGGATGCTCTTTTGCAGCAACTTCCAGTTCCACCAGCACCCGGCAACAAGAAAGCCACTGTGGTCGATGACCTGACCCGCGGCAACCCTGTGATTATTCGTCCGTTCGCCACTCCGGCTCGCGAGAGTTTCGCTGGCTCTGTTCTGAGGTTCCTCGATCAGAACAAGACGGTTGTTGGTGGACTTGCTGCGGCTGTGTTGGTCGTTCTCGGTGGCTGGTGGTTGCTTACTTCTTCCGGAACCCCACCGGTCGCGGCAGCCGGGACTCCCGAACACCCGTTCCTGAAAATGCTCGTTCAGCGGGATGTGGCTCTCGCGAAAGCCAAGAAACCGGTGGACCGACTCCAGATTTTCGGTGGTCTTGCAGAGGATCTTTCGACCGAAGCACGCTCTCTGGCGCGGGTGGCAAGCCCGGACGAACTCTGGGACGTAGCGCAATGGTTCGACAATGTCGTGAAGGATGGGGTGGTCAATCAAGCCAAGAATATGCCGGCCGATACCCTGACACTCGATGCCCGGCGCGAGCGCAAAACGGAGTTGGATGCTCTCGCCGGGAAACTGAGCGACATGGCAGCCAAGACAGAAAAGATGACGGGAGAAGTTCCGCCCGATGCGAAGGCTGCCCTTCAGAAGATCGTGGATTCGGCCCGGGCTGGCGAGAAAAAGCTCCGGGAGATGGCAGCAAACGCGGGCTGAGTGATTGGTGCTGTAGCACTTATGGTTGGATGGCTGGCGAGAAGAAGTTGTGGGCACAGCTCACGCGGGAGTTTGACGATGCGGCGTTCTCTGGTAACTCTGATCGCGTTTATGGCCCTCGCAGCGTGGGCGGGCGCTCAGGGTCCGCCTCCACCTCTTCCCGCTGCTACCCAGGCGAAATTGTTCAAGAGCAACCGGAAGCTGCTCGAAAACCTCGTGAATCACGGGATCGAGCTTGCCAAGGCCGATAGCCCTCTTCGGCGTGCCGAGGAGTGTCGAAAGACGGCTAAAACGCTTGCGAATTCCCTGGAACGAGCGGCCGAGGATCAGGATCCGGATCGGGTCGCGGAACTGGCCAGGCTCGTGGGCGATGTGGTACGCGAAGGGTTAGTTCCGAACCTGAATGCCGCTCAACTCGAAATCCAGCCCGGCGATCCGCTTGCGCCCCAGTTGGTGAAGGTTCGAGAACTCGCAACTGGCGACCTCATCAGCCTGCCCGCCAGGATTCCGACCGATGGGAAAGTTGGCGACAGCCAGAAGGTCAAGGAGGCTATCGCAGCGATCCAGGCGCTCCAGTCCAGCCTCGGGAAGCCGTAGGTAGATAAACACAATTCCGACAAAGAACGATGATCCACGGAGTTCGCAATCGTCAAGCGCCTTGACGGTTGCGAACTCCGCGGATCGTATCATTTCGCATCCTTCAAATACTCATCGTGAAAGATCGCCACGGCATCGGCGAGGTCTGTCGCGGTCTTCGCATACTTCGCTTTGTCGCGGTCTCGGAGGTAGGTGCCAATTTCCAACTGGATGGCGTCGATGGCGTATCCGGTATGGCTTCCGTAGTTGCCGACGGTGTAGTTACCGGCGTATTTCGCTTCTTCTTTGGTTTTGGGGTCGGCATCGCACGAGGGCACAATCTTGTATCCACTATTCTGAAGTACACCGAGGATGCTTTTCTTGCCGGTTATCGATTGCCAACCGTAGCGATCTCTCAGGAGAGTAACTGTTTTGCCGTTTTGAGTTCCTCGACAGATCGACCCCGGGAACTCGCCTTGTCCGTGGATATCGAGCAGGATTCCGCGACCAAACTTCTCCTTGACTGCCTTGCAGGCGGCTTCGAGTGGGCCGTGGTAGGCATCGTAATACGGCTTCGCTTTCTCCGATTCGTAGCTGAGGTCGCGGGGACGGTTTGCATCCAGGTATTTCCGCTCGAATCGAGCGATGACCACCCAGGGCTTGCCATCCAGGCGTTTCTCCAGTTCGGCTGCGAACTTCTCGGCGATTTCGGCAGTGTGCGCATCCAGAACCGTTGCAAAGTTGGCGATCCCGACTCCCAATCGCTCGGGCACATCCGGAACTTTCTTCAACCCTCCATGAGGAGCCGACACAATGATCGGAAGCGTACCCTTTTGAACCACGACGAAGTCTTCGGGTTTGGTATCGCTCGGCGCGGCCGTGGAACGAGGAAGAAGACCGATGAGGGCCAGAAGGAGAGCGAGGGGAAGGAGGTAACGGGACATGAATGACACCTGTGGATTATGCAACTGACCAGACGCGAAGAACTCAGACCTTTTTGTCGTCCTCGATGATCTTGGATCTATCAAACTCAAGTGATTAACCACACCGCAGTCACATAGACGGTCAGATCGTCAACGACCACAGTGAACGAAATGCCCAGCGGTGGGTGGAGATCGACTCGATCCACGCCTGAGCGGCGAGACTCACCGAGTCTGATTGGATCTCGCCGCAGATCCTGCTCTAACTCATGCGCGGCAGTGGTCACTGCGTTGCGGTCTGAAGCCGCGAGCCATGCGGCAGCGAGGTGTTGTTCCGCCCGCGTTGTCCAGATTACGGTGTAGTTCATCACTCACCGTATTTCTGTTTCAGATCCTTGAGAATCGTATCGAGGGGTCGTCCAGTTCGTTCCTTGCTGAACTCATCGAGTTCTTCGTCTGTGAATGGGGATTTGAACTTGGCTGCTGTGCCAACCGCGATAGGTTCGACCGTTCGGACGTGGTGACCGTCTGGAGTCTGGAATACGATCTGCCCGTCTGCCGCAGCA
>DASZJS010000444.1:0-3323 GCA_035947935.1 Gemmata sp.
AGAAGGCGCGCCTTGGCCGTCTCCAACTGGCGACTGGCCTGTCCTTGGTGGGCATCCTGCTCGCCCTCGGACTGGCGGCTGCACTGGTGCGGTCACTCCGCAAAGAAACGCGGCAACAAGCGGAGCTTCGGGACGAACTCCGGAAAGCCGAATACCTGGCGGCACTTGGCCGACTCCTCGCAGGTGTCGCCCATGAGGTGCGCAACCCGTTGACAGCGATTCGATCCACCGTTCAGCTCTGGGAACGGTTTCCCGATCACTCCCGCACACCCGAGTCATTCGCAGCAATCATCGCAGCAGTGGACCGGCTGAATGAACTCGTCGGCCGACTCCTGCTGTTTGCACGGGCTGGGCACGAGACACGTCGCCCGGTGGACTTGAACGCGGTTGTAGCGGAAACGCTGGAATTAGTTCACGCTCGCGCTGATGCCCAGGGGGTCACGATCGAGGTCGATCTCACACCCGAGCTGCAAAGTATGGTTGGCTCGGCACAGGCGATTGGGCAGGTGGTGTTGAATCTGGCAACCAATGCTCTCCAGGCGATGCCGGTCGGTGGTCGGCTTACCTGTCGCACGCGAATGCTCCCCGTTGGTTGGGTCGAATTGGCGGTGACCGACACGGGACCGGGAGTGCCCCCGGAAACTCACGAGCGTATCTTCGAGCCTTTCTTCACGACACGGACGGACGGGACGGGACTCGGGTTGGCCTTATGTCGGGAGGTTGCCCGGCAGCACGGCGGGGATGTTACGCTCGATCCAACCCCCGATTGCGGGGCAACATTCCGTCTGACTCTTCCCACTGCGCCAGGAGATACTCTATGACCGCCCGACCTGCACGCGGGCCGACTATCCTGGTCGCGGATGATGACCCCGCCATCCGTTCCAATCTGGCCTTGTTCCTGCGAGCCGAGGGGTACACTGTCCGGGAGGCTGTCGATGGTGGCGAAGCCGCCGAAGCACTGGCTGACCCGGCTGTCGCGGCGGCACTCCTCGATCTCAAGATGCCAAAGCAAGATGGTCTCGCGGTACTCCGCGGCCATGCGGAGCGTGTCGATGAGGTACCGGTCATAGTGGTCACAGCCTACGGGGGAAGTACTGCCGCAATCGAAGCGATGAAGCTCGGAGCCTACGACTACGTCACCAAACCCTTCGATTTGGATGAGGTGTTATTTACCCTTCGTCGGGCGCTCACTCAGCGAGCACTGGTCGAACAGGTTCAGGCTTTATCGACTGATCCTCTCTCAAATGACCCTGACCCCGAGGAAGATGAACTGGTCGGCCGTTCGGCAGCAATGGTCGCCGTCTTCAAAGCGATCGGTTTGATTGCCGGTGCTGACGAACCTGTCCTGATCCTGGGAGAGAGTGGCACCGGCAAAGAACTGGTGGCAAATGCCATCCATAGAAACTCGAACTGCGCAGGGGGGCCATTCATCAAGGTGAACTGTGCGGCCTTGAGCCCGACACTCCTGGAATCAGAGTTATTCGGGCACGAGAAGGGAGCATTCACCGGAGCGCTCGCCCGACGACGGGGTCGGTTCGAGCAGGCCCACGGTGGAACGCTGTTTCTCGATGAGGTCGGAGAACTCGGAATCGACCTTCAGGCCAAATTGCTCCGGGTTCTCCAGATGAAGACGTTCGAGCGGGTCGGTGGTGAGGAAACTCTCTCGGTCAATGTCCGGGTTGTGGCCGCGACCAACCGCGATCTGAAAGCTCGCGTTGTGGGCGGAGAGTTTCGCGAAGACCTCTACTACCGCCTGGATGTGGTGCCCATTATGTTGCCGCCACTCCGGGAGCGGAAGGAGGATATTCCCTTGTTAGCCGATTACATTGTTCGGCAATTGTCGCGACAGCACGGGTGGCCGGGCCTTGCTCTGTCGCCAGACGTGGTTGAGGAGTTGGGCCGTAGACCGTGGCCCGGGAACATTCGCGAACTGCGGAACGTCATCGCACGCGCGGCGATCCTGGCTCGCGGTCGAGTGATCCGAACGAGCGATTTGGCCTCCGAAGATCAACCGGGATTGACTGCGCTGACAACCCCGTCAACGACCCTCGATCTGCGCGTTGCGCTTGCCGAAACCGAACAGCACATCATCCGACAGGCTCTCGAGCAATCGAACTGGAACCGGACACAGGCCGCTCGACTCCTCGGGATCAGCCGTCGGCAACTGTTCGACAAAATTCGCCTCTATGGCTTGCACCATTGATGCTTTGATTCTTCATTTGAAATGTGAGGATCTCCCCGCTCGTCGATTACTATTGAAGAGAACCTGCGTCGAAACAACATGCGATCGTAACCTCGTTCGCACCTGTTGGTACATTTCATTCCAGAAACCCCAGGCGAACCCAAAGTGGATAGCCACGAACACCTGCGGAATCCGCAAGCCAACGCCACGGGGTTGTTGCCAGCCTAAAACCATTCCTGCTGCCAGCAACACCCCCGCGTAAAACCCCATGCTCGCCAGCCACAGCCAACCCAGATGCGGCACCAATAGACTCATCAGCCCACCCACGATCACCCATACCACCCAGAACGGGGGGACCATCGCGGGGATCGACAGCGAGTGGGGGTGTTTGAACGCCAGTTTGGCTCGTCCCAACCCGTACCGGGAGAGCTGATAGAACACCGACCGGAAGCTGTTTCGCGGCTCATAAACGATCTTCACTGCGGGCGTGAAATAGCAGGTCAGCCCGGCAGCATGAACGCGCTCGTTGAACTCCACATCCTCGCACGCATCGAACGCCTCATCGAACAATCCCACCCTGTGGAACACGGCTCGCGTGTATGCAATTGCCGTACTCTGTGGGGCCACAAATTTTGCCCGGTTGGAATAGATATCGGAGTCGGGGTTGTGACCGAGCCGACTGCTGCGGGCCACAGACACCGCTTGCTGAAAGGGCGTGGGATTGGCGATATCGAGCGGTTGTGGTCGGCCGAGGCTGTCCGCTCCGCTTGTCTCGAACGCCGCGGAGAGATGTTTCAGGTAGTTGCAATCCGGGACGTGGCAATGCCCATCGACGATGACCGCCACATCTTTCGCGACATGGCGAAGGGCAGCGTTTCGCCCGGCGGATGAAAATCGTCCGGGGTTGAACACCAGCTTCAGATTGGGGAACTCGGCTTGGAGCCGACGGACAATCGGTACTGTCTCATCCGTCGAGGCACCATCGGCAACGATCACCTCGAACTGATCCTGGGGGAAGTCCTGGGTGAGCAACAGTCGCAGGGTATGTTCGATCGACCTCGCCTCATTCCGCACGGGGACGATGATGCTAACGGTCGGGGACATCCGTGTCTCCTTGGAGGGGTCGAACTCCGGTCGCTCA
>DASZJS010000445.1:0-3326 GCA_035947935.1 Gemmata sp.
AGTCAGGACCGCGCCGGAATATTGTGGTTGGCAACTCCAAACGGCCTGTACGGTTTAGATCCGGCGACCGGAACTATCCGGCGGTATTCCCACAATCCAAATGATCCTTCGAGCTTGAGTAATGACCATGTCAAATCGACCGGCGAAGATAAGGAAGGGAGGTTTTGGGTTGCGACTATTGGGTACCTGGACGAATTCGACCGCGGAGTGGGCAAGATCACGCGGCACATTCCAATACCTGGAGCTCCGGCGGGGTTTGGATTCTACGAGGATCGCTTCGGCGTACTCTGGATCTTTCACGACTCACCCAACGCGTTATCCGTGTTTGACCGGAAGACGAACACGCTAACCAACTATTCGTTTCACGAACTGGAGCCGTCCACCACAGCCTTGACGGTCATAATGGCGATGACCGAAGACCGGAACGGCAGTCTGTGGCTTGCAACACATGGTGCTGGTTTGCTTAAGTTTGACCGAGAGCACCGAAGATTCATTCGTTACCGCAATAACCCTGGTGATCCTAACAGCCTGCCCCAGAACGATGTCGAGACCCTATTCGCGGATCGGGAAGGGAGCCTCTGGGCTGGCCTGGGCAGGATGGCGGTGATCCATTTTGCGACGAATCCTCTGCCGTTTAAGAGAATTCCTCATCTCGTCAGTTCGGAGGGTACCTCCGAACCCTTTGTTGGCGCAATCTACGAGGATGGTCAGGGAATCCTGTGGGTCGGTACGCCCGAGGCACTCAACTCCATCGACCGCAAGGCCGGGCACTACACTTCCTACTACCGGGCTGGCGGACCGGCAGTCACTACCGATTTGATCGCGATTTGCGAAGACCATTCCAGCGATCTCTGGGCTGGAACTTATAACCACGGGCTGCTCCGTCTTGACCGGCGGACGGGGCAATTCCAGACGTACCTTCACAATCCGGCTGATCCAAACAGTCTGAGCAACGACATCGTGACACGTCTTCTCGTCGATCATAACGGAACGTTCTGGGTCGCCACCAACGATGGTCTGAATCGTTTTAATGCGGCGACCCGACGCTTCACCGTTTATAAGCCCGACCCGCAGGGGAGAATCGTGTCCTATCTTGAACTGGTCGAGGGCCCGAAAGGGGCACTGTGGCTTGGCACCGACTCCTCAGGTCTGCTTCGTTTCGATTCAGCGACGGGTCAGTTCACCAGGTACGAACACGACATGAATCGTCCCGGCACCTTGAGCGCCAACCGGGTGAACTCGGTGCACTTTGATCGCTCGGGCACGATGTGGGTAGGTACCCAGAACGGGCTGGACAAATTTGACTCAAAGACGGGTACGTTCACCGTCTACACGCGGCGGGATGGCCTCCCTGGCAATGCAGTGGGCTGCATCCTCGAAGATGACCACGGCAACCTTTGGATGAGTACCAATAATGGGATAGCTAGATTCGATCCGCAGAGCAGGGCTGTCAAGAGTTACTCGACTGCTGAGGGACTGCCGGGACCAGACTTGACCGGCTGGGGCGCATGCTTCAAGAGTCGAAGTGGAGAGATGTTCTTCGGGGGCTTTAACGGATCAACTGTCTTCCACCCGGACAGAGTTGCGGACACTTCGTACACACCCCCAGTGGTTCTCACTGAATTTCGGCTGTCGGGCAGTCCGGTTGACATCGGAGGCAGTTCGCTACTGAGCAAATCCATTACCGATACGACCCGGTTGACGCTCTCTCATGAGCAACGCATTTTCTCGTTCGCATTCTCCGCTCTCAGCTATTTCAGCCCGGGCACCAACCGGTATCGCTACAAGCTTGAAGGGCTGGATTCGGACTGGCACGAAGTGGGTAGCGAACAGCGGCTTGTGAACTACACCACTCTGCCGGCGGGCATCTATAGTTTCCGAGTGCAGGGCGCGACCAACCGGGGTCCCTGGAGCGAACCGGGCGTGACCTTGCAGATCGAGGTTCTGCCGCCTTGGTGGAACACCTGGTGGTTCAGGACGACCTGTGCCGCCTTGCTTGTTCTCCTCGCGTTTGCTGCTTACTCTTATCGCCTGCATGAAATTACTCGACAGTTCGCATTGCTTTTGGAGGAACGCATCGGTGAGCGGACCCGGATCGCTCGCGAGTTGCATGACACGCTTTTGCAGAGTTTTCAGGGCCTCCTGTTCCGCCTTCAAGCAGTTCACGACTTGCTCCCTGGCCGCCCTACAGAAGCAATTCAACTCCTCGATAGTGTTCTCGACCGGGGCGATCAAGCAATCGCAGAAGGCCGGGACGCTGTCCAAGGTTTGCGCTCCTCCACCGTTATCGACAGTGACCTGATCCAGAGGCTCACCGTTTTAGCTGAGGAACTTGCCGCAACCAAGGGGAACCAGGCTTCGCCAACCTTCCGCTTGCTAGTGGAGGGACGGCCGCGACTCTTAGACCCGATTCTCCAGGATGAGATCTATAGTATTGCCCGTGAGGCGTTAGGAAATGCGTTCCGCCACGCACACGCTCAGAATATTGAAGCTGAAATCACGTACGGTGATCGTCTATTCAATTTGCGCATTCGAGATAATGGATGCGGTATGGACACAAGGGTCCACGATCGCGGTAACAGTGCCAGGCACTGGGGTCTGACCGGAATGCGAGAACGGGCCAAAGCGTTTGGGGGGCGAGTGGAGGTCTGGAGTCAAGATGGAGCCGGTACGGAGGTGGACCTGACTATCTCTACCTCAATCGCTTACGGGCCCTCCTCGGCCCGCTTCAAATTCAGGTCGCTCCAAAAGAAGAGTGAAAAGCGTGAGCAACAAGTCTAAGCCGATTCAACTTCTCGTGGTCGATGACCATCCGCTGCTTCGCGAAGGGATAGCTGCGATCATCATCAATCAAACCGATATCGAACTCGTGGCTGAGGCCTCCAACGGGCGCGAGGCTATCGAAAAGTTCCGATCCCACCGTCCGGATGTCACACTGATGGACTTGCAGATGCCGGATATGAGTGGCACCGACGCGATCATTTCCATTCGACATGAATCTCCAGAGGCGCGAATTATCGTTTTGACGACCTACGCGGGCGACGTGCTGGCTCAACGCGCTCTCAAAGCTGGCGCTCAGGCGTACATGTTGAAAAGCGATGTGCGAAAGGATCTGCCGGACACGATCCGGTCTGTTCACGCCGGAAAAAAGCGCATCGATTCCGAAGTCGCAGCCCAGCTCGCTGACCACGTCGCCGACGACGCTCTGACTCCGCGGGAAATTGAGGTGCTGGCGTTGATTGCGTTGGGAAATTCCAACAAACTGATCGCCGATAAACTCTCAATCGCGGACGAAACGGTCAAGGGCCATGTAAGCAGCGTACTCT
>DASZJS010000446.1:0-3471 GCA_035947935.1 Gemmata sp.
CGACCCGGCATCCTTGATTGCACCCCGAATCATCTGGATCGTGTCATCGACCCACCGCTTCTGCCCCTGTGCATAGGACTCGCCGGGCTTTGGCTTGTGGTAATCGAAGCCGAGTACCTTGCCCTCGGGCGTAACGGCCCACAGTCCCTGCGGCCACTGCGCCATGAGGTTACGGAAGAATTTTCCCTCCTCGGTATCGGGAAAACGATCAGTATTGAGTGCAACGGGAACAAACGATTCCGCAACAAGTTTAACGACTGTTGAGTCGTTCAGAGGGCCCGCACGGAGCCCGGCCGCATAGCCTCAACATCGCTCCAGGGGACTACCATCCCGATCCCGCCCACCCGCAAGCCAAACAAACAATGGCCGCTTCTCCGCGCGGGCCTGCTTGAGCGCATCGGTCGGGTCGGTGTACCAGGGAATTTGACGCCACACGAGGTCGTGGTCGTGGGGACGGAACGCCGCGGCCTGTTTCAAGATTGCTGTGAGTTCAGGTACAGAATCGTCAGCGCTGCACACATCGGAAACGCTGGCGAGAAGTAGAATTGCAATAATACGCTTCATCGGCGGCACTCCTTTACCAAGGCGAACACTGCTCCTGTGCATCCTGATGGCGTGCAGTGTATGTATCACGATCGAAGGTTGTCTGCAAGCCGATCAAACCCGTGAACCTGCTTTCGCATCAGATTGTCGGTATTTTAGAACGACAACCTTCAATCGCTCAAAAGTAACCCTTTCCGGGAGTTCGCCCGTGCCAAAGCTCAACCAGATCAACGCCATCGTTTCTGCTCGCAAAAACGAGGCCGAAAAGAACATCACCGAATTGTACAAGCTCGTTCAGAAGGAACAGTTGTTCGTAGGACGAGAACGGACCTACCGCCCGATCGATGAGGTGAACGGACAGAAGTTGCCGCCTGAAAGCCAGCGAGTTCAACAGCGCGTCGATGATCTGATCCGTCAGGCCCGCGAGAAGTGGACCGAACTGTGGAACCTCGTCCTCACTCAGGACACCGGGAACCAGTCTGCCCGTGCAGACATTGTTGTCGAAGGAAAGGTGGTTCTGGCCAACGTGCCGGTGACCACACTTCTGTTCCTCGACAAACAGGTGAACGACCTGGAGACGTTCGTATCGAAGCTCCCGACGCCAGACCCGGCGGAAGAGTGGAATCACGACCCAAATAGCGGACTTTTGAGGAGCAAGGCGAGCGAGTCGCTTCGGACGAGCAAGGAGCCGACTGTCATTGTGAAGTACCAGGCAACAACCGAACACCCAGCTCAGACGGAACTGTTCACCAAGGACGTACCGGTTGGGACGTGGACGCAGATTCTCTATAGCGCCTGCATCTCGACCGACCGCAAAAACGCAATCCTGGCCCGGGTTCGGAAGCTCCAGGACGCCATTAAGACCGCCAAGGAGCAGGCAAACCTCCTCGAAGTGGAACGCCAGAAGGTAGGCGAACCACTACTGGAATTCGTGTTCGGTGGATGATGAACGAGCAATATCGTCCTGCTACTCTGCCATGTCCACCATACACTGATAGAGTTGCATACTGCACAGCCAAAGAGCGAACGTGAACAAGGTTCACGTTCGCTCTTTGAGATATCACGAGGTTCGTCGCCATGCCGTTCGAGAAGGTCGAAACATCGGTCGATTTTCCCTGCCTGGAACGGGCCATTCTCAAGTTCTGGGATGAGAACGGCATTTTCGAGAAGCGTCGAAAGCTGAACGCCGGCAAGCCGAAGTGGAGCTTCCTGGATGGCCCCATCACGGCCAACAATCCGATGGGCGTTCACCACGCCTGGGGCCGGACATACAAGGATGTTTACAATCGCTATTTCGCCATGACCGGCCGCGAACTCCGCTATCAGCAAGGGTTCGATTGCCAGGGGCTTTGGGTCGAGGTCGAGGTTGAGAAATCACTTGGTCTCAAGAGCAAGCGAGACATCGAAAGCCTCGTGCCGGGCGATCCGTTCGCATCCATCGACAAGTTCGTACAAGCCTGCAAAGATCGGGTGAATAAGTTTGCTCGCGTGCAGACCGATCAGTCGATCCGTCTCGGTTACTGGATGGACTGGGATCGCACCGATGCCGACTGGGCGAAAAGCCCCGACGAGCGGAAGTCGTACTTCACAATGGCGGAGGAGAACAACTACACAATCTGGGCGTTCTTGAAGAAATGTCACAGCAAGAAGCTCATCTATCGCGGCTACGACGTGATGCCGTGGTGCGGACGTTGCGGCGTTGGCATCTCCGAAATGGAGATGAAGGAGGGTTACCGGCTGGTTGAACACAAAGCCGTGTTCGTGAAGTTCCCACTCAAAGACAAACCGAACGAAAATCTACTCGTTTGGACGACGACGCCCTGGACCCTCACCAGTAACGTCGGTGCAGCAATCAACCCCGAACTCACTTACTTGAAAGTGAAACTCAAGGGCGAGGTGTATTACGTCTCGAAGAATGCGTTCAAGTTGAACCGCATGGAGGCCAGTAGCGTGGATGAAGAGGAAGAAGGTGAAGCCACCGCAACGACATCCCGGAAGAAACGCGAGTGGCTGGATGGCGTGCCGCACATCAACTCCATCGAGCAGCATTTCAAGCAGAAGGCGGGCAAGGAAGGCTACGAGATCGTTGGAGAGGTCAAGGGTGCCGAGTTGCTCGGTTGGGAGTACATCGGCCCATTCGATGACCTGCCCGCGCAAAAGCACGAATACGGTTTCCCCGAGGAAGTCGCCCAGGTCACCAAACAAAGCGGAAGGTGGCCCGCTAAGACTGCCGCTGCTTCGCACAAGATCATCTCCGGTGGTGACGATGTCACCGAGACGGAAGGAACGGGCATCGTTCACACCGCCCCTGGTTGCGGCCAAATCGACTATCGCTGGGGTGAACAAAATGGTCTGCCGCCGGTTGCCCCCATCGGCGACGATGGCTGCTTCCACGCTGGTTTTGGGACACTCACGGGAATGAATGCCGTGGAATCGGCGACTGCTGATGCCGTCTTCGAGGAGTTGAAGAAAAAAGACCGGCTGTTTGCTACCGAACGGTACGTCCACCGCTATCCGCACTGCTGGCGGTGCAAGACGGAGCTGCTCTATCGTCTTGTCGATGAATGGTTCATCAACATGGGGGAGCGACTGACCGAAAAAGGCTTCCGCGGCGACATCATGAAAGTGGTCCGGAACCCAGAAGTGAAGTTCCTGCCCGAAAGTCTTAATGGCACAGCCCGCGAGTTGGACTGGCTCAAGAACATGAGCGACTGGATGATCTCAAAAAAGCGGTACTGGGGGCTTTCGCTACCAATCTGGGTGGATGAGAAAGACCCAACCCAGTTCGAGGTGATCGGATCGCGCGAGGAGTTGAAGGAACGCGCGGTTGAAGGCTGGAACGAGTTCGAGGGCCATACGCCGCACCGCCCGTGGGTGGACAAGGTGAAGATCCGCAACCCGAAGACCGGCAACCTGATGGCCCGTGTC
>DASZJS010000447.1:0-3910 GCA_035947935.1 Gemmata sp.
CGCATCAGGAGCGGGTGCCGAAGGCCCCTGCTCCAAAGTGGGTGGTGGAGCTGGGAGATATTGAACTGCGGTCGTTCCATCCGGGGTCCAGAAACCACTGATCCACAACCAACCCTTATCGATTTCCTGCCAGTGCCCCGGCATCCATCGTTGGCCTGGTGGAGGTATCCGCCAGCAACCGCTCACCCAGACAAAATCGCTCGATTCATCATCGTAGGCCCAGTAACCTGGGATCCACTGGACATTATCCCCATCGGGCTTTTGGTCCGGCGGGACTTCTTCAATCATGGCTGGTGGCTGCTTCGTTACGACTGGCCCTTGTGTTGGCTGTGGGGTTGTCGGTTGAGCAAAAGCTTCGTGAACGGGACCGCGTGCCTGAACATCAACTCCGGCGGGCACTGGGGGCGGATCCTGTGACTGACCCGGATTGCCGCTCAACAGCACGAGTGCCAAACCGAGCGGACAAGACACACTCCCTAAACGATTTATCCACATGATGTTTCTCCTTTACTCAAGGGTTCAGATTCAATGGGTGCTACCAAGGAACTTACACACCCGAACGATGGGATACGAAGTGTTTGCGCCAATTGCTCTCTGGTTCTGACATTCCAATTCACCACAACTCCTGTTGGAGAGCGTGGCATCTAATCACGTTCAGGACAAAGCGATTCCAAGAAACTTGGAAGATCGTATCACGACCAGCAACTACTGTTCCATCTCAGGGCTGTTTAGTTCTTGAATTTGGGTGGCCGGGGCAGAGTCTTCGATGCCCCGGTGTTGCGAAGCAATAGTTCGTTTTCTCGCTACGCGAGACCGGGGCATCGCAAAGCCACTGCCCCGGCCACCCAACCTATATCCGAGAATTAAACAGCCCTGGGTTCCATCTCATTGGCTTGGATGTGCGGTGTTTAATATTATTCGTTATTCGGAAGATGTCACTGAGAGGCCACAGCAGCGAGGCAAAGGATCAGTCAGTCATTACTAATTACGAGTTTGTTTATGATTGAAGTAATTATTCTGGCCATCGGGCATTTGGCAAGGGGCTTTGACACATGACGTTTTTTGACAGAGACTGATGCTTGAATCTGTGATTGGGATGAAAAATGCCTTGTTATAGTGCCAAAACACATCATCGTACCTTGTGAGATTATTGACACCGCGGACAATGCTGGCACCCTCAACTCAACACGTCTGAACTGAGGACAGTCTGCCCACGCGTGGGCACAGCCGCGACAAAGTGAGCGTGTAAACCAAGTATCAACCCAATGTTTCATCCCGAACCACGCGGAGTATAACCAAAAAACAGCACCGAAAGCCCACGGAGACAAAACTCCGTGGGCTTTCGATGGATGAAACGTGATGTGAAGTTGAGACTACGGCTTAGCTATGGCTGCACTCTGCTGAGGATACGTGGGTGCTGGGTTCATGGAGAGCTTGGCAGTCGGCTTCATCTGGGCTATGACTGCCTCTCGCAACCGCATCTGGTAGAGCAGTCGAACATCTTCCTTCACCTCTTCAAACTTCTTGGGGGTACCCTGCTTTCGCGCAGTAACCAGGATCAGGTGTAAACCAAACTCGGTGGCGACCACATCAGTCATCTCAAACGGCTTCACACTGTAGGCCGCTTTGGCGAATGGTTCAACCATTGCCCCGGCGCGCGGGAAGTAGTTCAGGTCGCCACCTTCCTTCTTCGAGGGGCAAACCGAACGCTGCTGGGCATACAACGAGAACATTTCTTCCGTTTTGGCAATGCGGGTTTGCTCGCGAACCAGTGGATCAGCAGCTTGTTGTGGGGAAAGAGCAGCGACGGCTTTCGCAGCCTCTTGTTCGACAGACTGCTTGATCCCACGGAGCAGCCCTTCGGCCTCTTTCACCTTCGCCGGGTCAGAACCAGGAGTCAACAGAATATGGCGTGCGCGAACCAGTGTACCGTCGAAGACATCTGGGCTGCCGTCGAAGGTCTTTTTCAACTCAGCATCGGTTGCCATCTGCTTGACGAACTTCTCCCACTTCATCTGTGCCACAACCGCTTCCCGAAACTCCGCTTCGGTGATCATCATTGCCGCAAGCTCTTTCGCATAATCCTTGGGCGGTTTCGCTCCCGCCAGTTCGGCCTTCATTTCAGCAATTGCCCCATCGACATCTTTGGGATCCGCAGCGACCTTGATCGCTCCGAGATATTGGTCGATCAGCAAGTTTTCAATCAGGTGGGCAAGGATCTCCTTGCGCGCCATCTCCCAGGTGTGTGGCGGGAATTGCTTGAGTTGACGGTAGACTTCAACCTCCTGGATCGGCTGTCCGTTCACAGTCGCAGCAACACCTGTAGGTCGCACCTCAGGTGCCGGTGGTGAAGCTGATGGAACAAGAGGCCCATTAACTGGTGGAGGTGGTGTACCTGGTGGAGCTTGACCTACGGCTGACGCTGTGAAAGCTGTGCCAAGAACCAGGGCCGCCGCCCCGCGGGTGAACTTTCGCATCGCGTACTCCTTACGGGCATCCCGGTAACCCCTGCCCTTCCCCCTTGGCAGAGTAATTCCCAGGCTCAAAGGCGGGAACAATACCATCTGTGGGAACGGCGTCAAGGGGAATTTGAAGGGTTGAAAAGTTCAGTCTGTTCTCTTACTCAGGACGACGTCACTGGAATGGCTCCGATGTTTAGATGCAGTCAAGACATGAGCCAAGCAGATATGAGTTAGGGACGCAGAACGTCCAAGGGTTCGATACGATGCCCTGCATTGTGACGAGCCCTTGGTTGATCGTGAGGTTCCCTTTTCTGGCATCTCCATCAACGCTTCTTCTTCTTCTTTTTTCGCTCCTCGGCTCGTTCCTTGGCGCTCTTGCGGTGACCCGTGTCGCCCTTGGTCTTGAACTGTGCCATGCCGCCTGGCTGAAAGGCTCCCATCTTGCCAAGCCCAGTAACCATTTTCAGCCTTTGCCAGAGCGACATTTGCGACATCTGCTTCATCAGCGCTCGAACCTGATCGAACTGTTTGAGAAACTGGTTCACCTCGTGGGGTTCGACGCCCGAACCTTTCGCGATTCGTTTCCGACGACTGTTGTCGATGCTATCCGGATCATCGCGTTCCTTTCTCGTCATCGAATCGATCATCCCCTGAACCCGCTTCAGCGCTTCTTCCGGATCTTCCCCTTCCGGGATCATTTCGGACATTCCCGGCATTTGGGACATCATGTCCTTCATGCCCATCTTGGAGATCATCTGAAACTGCTGACGGAACATATCGATCGTGAATTTGCCGTCCTCAAGTGCTTTCTGTTGTTTCTTGAGTTCGTCCTCGGAGATGAGCTGCTGGACCTTGGCAATCTTCTCGACCACACCCATCAAGTCGCCTTGACCGAGAATCCGCCCTGCCATCCGCTCAGGAACAAAATCCTCCAGTTTGTCCACCTTCTCGCCGACGCCGACGAACTTGATCGGAACTCCCGTGACGCCCTTGATCGAGAGTGCAGCACCACCGCGGGCATCGCCATCGAGTTTGGTGAGAATGCAGGCATTGAGTCCGAGTGCATCGTCGAAGGCCTTGGCAACATTCGCGGCCTCCTGCCCGATCATCGCATCCACAACGAGATAGCATTCATCGGGCTTCACCAACTTATCGATCCGCTTCAGTTCCTCCATCAAGTCGGCATCGATCTGGAGCCGACCCGCCGTATCGAGGATGACGATATCGCACAACGCCCGCTTTGCCTGAGCAACTGCGTTCCGACAAACCTCTACCGGGTTCGTCTTTTCGCTGTAGACCGGAACACCAACCTGTTCGCCAAGTGTCTGAAGCTGCTCAACAGCACCCGGACGCTGCAAGTCTGCAGCGGCAAGTAGTGGCTTTCGGCCGCGATCTTTGAGCGTGAGTGCGAGTTTGGCCGCGGTTGTGGTTTTGCCGGACCCTTGAAG
>DASZJS010000448.1:0-3152 GCA_035947935.1 Gemmata sp.
ACGGTGGCAAGCATGATGTTCATGATCCCAATACCTCCAACGAGGAGTGAGATCGAAGCGATCATTGCCATCAGGTTTGTAAACCGATCCTTCGCCCGTTCCGCCTCTTCCAATCGATCCAGCGGGACAGTTACCACCCAGTCTTTTTTGCCCGCGTGTTCTTCTTCCAGAATCGCTTTGATCGCATCCCCAACTGGACGAACCTTGTCGATGTCGGACACGGTGAGGGTCACCTGGCTGTACTGCACTTTCTCGTTGACGCGAGAGCCAGATGAGCGAACCGAGATGATCTCACCGAATCGTGCAACACTGGTATTGAGCGAGATATAAATATCGCGGTTGAATTCCTCGGCGGCCTGGCTTCCGCCGCTCCCGCCCGTTGGCATTCGCTCCGAGATAACTCCCACCACCGTGAAATAGAGCCCACGCATCCCAACCGAATGGCCAATCGGATCCTCGAACGGGAACAACTTGTCCGCTGCCTCCGCTCCCAGGACGCACACGTTCTTCCGTTCCTTGTCGTCGTTCTCCGCTAGAAACCGACCCCGTGACATATCGAACTTGTGGACATCGGCATACTCGGGGACTGTACCGATCACGCGAGCCACGAGGAAACGCTCCAAGTATCGGGCCTCGGTCGGGAAGACCCGGATGGGCACGATTCGGATGATTGCATCGCCGAACGTCTCGATTCGATCGACATCCTTTTTCACCAGTCCATAAGTCGAAACCCACGTCTTGTTCCCGCTTACCGAGTCATCCGGTGGCTTCACACTCCGGACGATGATGTTCGTGGCGCCTTGTCGCTTGATGTCATCCAAGGCATCCTGCATGGACCCCTCGCCGAACGCCATCAGTGCAATCACGGCACTGGTTCCGATGATAATTCCAAGAACTGACAGGAAAGATCGGAGCTTGTGCAACCAAAGACTCTTGATTGCCAGACTCACACTACGCTTGAATTTTGCTGCACCAACGCCAGTGAACACACGCTTGATTCCCAGCCCCCACGCTGCAAGACCGCACACGATGAGAACAATCAGACCGATCAGGATTGGGTTTGTGAATGAGAGAGAGGTCATGAAAGGTTCGTGGTTGAGGGTTACTTTGATGAGCGCGGAACTCGGAACGCGGAGTGCGGAACAGAAGAAATGAAAACAACGCCAAGTTTTTCGCTTCTTCACTCCGAGTTCCGAGTTCCGAGTTCCGCGCTCGGAAGAGTCATCGTCCCAGCTCTACTGTGGTTCGCGAATCGTTTCGAGTGTCGGATTCCATTTGTCCATCGCGAAGTCGGACCACCCGGCGTGCCCACGCGGCGATATCGGTCTCGTGGGTCACCATGATGATCGTCTTGCCGGCACGATTCAGTTCGCGAAGTGTCTGCATGATCTCAACGCTGGTCCGGGAGTCCAGGTTACCGGTCGGTTCATCGCCGAGGATCAACTGCGGTTCATTGACCAGACTCCGGGCAATCGCGACCCGCTGCTGCTGCCCGCCGGAGAGTTGAAGTGGCCGGTGATCCAAGCGATCCCCAAGTCCGACCATCTCCGCCAGTCCAATGCACCGGTCCTTGGTGGCATCGTTCAGCTTCACTCCCTGATAAAGCAACGGCAGTTCAATGTTCTCGACCACCGTATATTGCGGAAGCAGGTTATACGACTGAAAAATGAATCCGAGGTAGGTGCTGCGAATCTCGGACAGATGGTCATCGTTCATGTGGGCGACGTTGGTTTCGCCCAGGAAGTAGTCTCCGCTCGTCGGTTTGTCGAGACATCCCAGGATGTTGAGAAGCGTGGACTTTCCCGAGCCCGATGGTCCCATCAGCGCGATGAAATCCCCTGCATCGAACGTCAAATTCAAACCCTTGAGGACGTGGACCGTCTGCGTCCCCATGTAGTAGTCTTTGTACAGATCGACGATACGAACGATAGCAGGCATTTCGGATGGTGTGTTGGGTGTTGGTGTGAGGTGAGCCGGGAGCGTGAGCGACCGGAGTCCTATTTAACTCCGGTCGCTCACGCTCCCGGCTCGCCATGAGAAGAACTCCAATCGAGCTTCAGGCTTTCGGGGCTCCAGGACCACCGCCGCCGCCACCCTTCTTGCCCTTTTTGGTCGGGTCGCCGCCGTCCTTACCGTCGCCACCCTTGCCGGACTTCTGGGCCTCACCGTCGCGAGTTTTGGTCTTGTTGTCGCCAAGGAGAACTTTCGGATTGGTTACGACTTCATCCCCCTCCGTCAGTCCCTCGCGAACCTCAATCATTTTGTCGTTGTAGAGCCCGAGCCTGACCGCTCGTCGCTCGTAACCGGTGGGAGTTTTGACGAACACTTCGCGCGTGGCACCCATTTCCGCCCCACCGACGATCGTTTGGAGAGGAACGGTCAGAACGGGTTCCTTGGAGGCATCCACGTTGATGATGACCTCGGCGGTCATATCCGGCTTGAGAATCTCGCCCGAAACGGGCAAGGATTGTCCATCCGAACCGATCTCATTGTCCACCGTTACGAGAGTGGGATAGAGTTTCACATCGGAGATAAACACATCGTTCTGGCTGGCAACCTGCGAGACGGATTTGACGTGGGCCTGATATCGTTTATCTGGCATCGCTTCAATTCTCACAATGGTCCGTTGTCCGAGTTCATTGAGATGGAATTCGAGATCGTGGAGTGAGGTTCTCTTGCCCATTTCGGCATGGTTCAAAATGAGACTCTGGAATTGCTTCGTTTCGTCCGCGTTGAGAACCGTGGCGAGCTCCTCCCCAAAGTCATCCTCAGAGAACTCCTTGTTCTTCAGGGGGTCAAGCTTCTCCAGCACCGATTCAGGCACTTTCGCGCGCTTCAAAACGGCGAACACGTGATCAGTGAGTTTGAAAGCCAGTGGTGCTGCTGCATCGTGTACTTTGCTGTTGGAGAGCAATTCCTGCATTGACTGGCGGGTTGCAAATCCACGGCCGAACGGGTCGAGACTCGTAAACATGCCAAGCTGAAAGAGTTCGACAATTCTCGTTGGAGTGCGGTTGTCGCCTCGGATTCGTGAAACCATCGCCTCGTGAATCTTGGTGTTCACCTGCATCGCTTCCAGGTTCGGGATACGAAGCATCTTCTGCCCTTCCTTCACCTGCGCGCCTTGCTCGATGAGAGCCTGCGTCGAGTTC
>DASZJS010000449.1:0-3397 GCA_035947935.1 Gemmata sp.
GGGGGTGAGGGCGCTTCCCAACCCGCATCGACAGCCACCCGATGCCACCGTTACCATACGTCTCCCGTGGAACGTCGTGCGGCAACGGAGGTATCGGTATGCCCAAGCTTGGAGAGATCAACTACCTTAAGACAGCGGGTGCTGATGGAGTCGATCACGTCCGGAACAAGCCATTCGCGGATGCAGCCTGCGGTCGCTATCTGGGCGATCTCGGTTTGGTGATAGGATTACTTCCGCCGCCACCGGCCCGGATTCTCGATCTCGGAGTTGGGTCGGGTTGGACAACGGCTTTCCTGGCTCGTCGGGGTTATGATGTGATCGGTCGGGATATCTGTCCGGACATGATCGAACTGGCAGAGCAGAATCGCGACCGTATGGCAGCAGATTCTGCCTCGTTTGAAGTCGGCGACTACGAGTCCATGCCTTATCGGAACGAATTCGATGCGGTCCTCTTCTACGATGCTCTCCACCACGCCGAGGACGAACGCTCCGCGCTAACCTCGGCGTATGCCGCACTCAAGCCGGGCGGTATTTGCCTGACCGTGGAACCGGGCGAGGGGCACGCCGTTGCTTCAGTACACGCTGCGAGAACGTTCGGAGTGACCGAAAAGGATATGCCACCTCACCATATCATCGCGATTGGCCGATCGGTGGGGTTTCGGCAGTTCCGGGTATTTGCTCGATCGAGCGATCCAGTTCTTCTGACGACAGCCGGACCACAAGGGGTGCTGCGATTGACTGCGAAACTGAGTCGGTGGCAAAGCGCGGTTGGGTTTGCACTAAAGTCGCTACGGGCTTTGCTCGTGGGAACGCGGGAAGGCGACAGCGAGTTCCTGCTGCGCTCTCCCGCATCGCTCGCCCTGCGAGTTGGAAACATCGTCTGGCAGCAGAAGTAACGACTGGCATAACGAGCCGGAAGCGTGAGTGACCGGAGTCTTATTCTCTGGCCGCTCACGCTCCCGGCTCGCCCAAAAAGCTCCCGGCTCGCCAAGACACTCAGACGGGCACACCCATGCGAACCACCCTCCCATTCCTCGCGTTGTTTGCTATCGCGGCGGATTTTCGCGATGTCGATCCGAACGTCTTTCCCAAGGACGATCCGCGGGCCAAAGACCTTCCCAAAATGCTTGCCGCCGATGCACAGCGGCGATTGCAAGAAGCGAGCCTTCGTGAGTCCAAGGCGTTCGCCGCGGTGACCACTAAAGCGGAGTGGGAGAAGTTTCGCGATGTCCGCATCAAGGCGCTTCGCGAATCGCTCGGCGAATTCCCGGTTGTGCCGAAGGAGATGCGACTCAAGGTCACTCGTGAACTGGAGGGCGATGGCTACCGGATTCAGAATCTCGTTTATGAGACTCGCCCCGGCTTATGGGTTAATGCGAACCTCTATTTACCCACCAAGCCGCCGGAGAAGATGCCGGGAATCATCATTTCGCACAGCCACCACACGCCGAATACCCAAGGCGAACTTCAGGACATGGGAATGACCTGGGCGCGGAGCGGTGTCGCGGTGCTGGTACCCGAACACCTTGGGCACGGCGAGCGACGACAGCACGATTTCAACACCGAGAAGGATTTCGACAAGCCATTCCGCGTGAGTCGCCAGGATTATTACTTCCGCTACAACTCCGCGCTGCAACTTTCCGCCGCGGGTGAGAGTCTCATGGGCTGGATGGTCTGGGATCTGATGCGCGGCGTTGATGTGCTCCTGAAACAGCCCGGCATCGACAAGGACCGCATCATTCTCCTTGGAGCTGTTGCTGGTGGCGGCGACTCGGCCGGTGTGACGGCAGCACTCGACGCGCGGATTTCATGCGTGGTGCCTTTCAACTTTGGCGGCTGGCAGCCCGAATCTTCTGCAAACGCGAACCCCGACCGCGATTTCCCCTGGTTTGGTGAGGGCTACTGGGAAACGACCCGCGGGCTGCGCAATGGCGCTCGCGATGGCTTTGCGCATTACGTGATTGTTGGCAGCGTGGCCCCGCGGAAAGTGATCTACGCTCACGAGTTTGCCTGGGATGAAAAACTCGATCCGGTCTGGCTGCGATTGCAGAAGATCTTCGGGCTCTACGATGCGAAGGACTCGTTGCGGGTTACCCACGGCAGAGGGAGCGTGAAAGGACAGGCTGGGCCGGAGAACACGCACTGCACGCACATCGGAGCCACACACCGCAAAATGATTTACCCGGCTCTCAAAGACTGGTTCGGAATGCCCATTCCAGAAGAATACAGCAAGCGCCGACCCGCCGATGAACTGATGTGTTGGACCGAGGAGGCCCGGAAGGAACTTCAGCCGAAGAAGCTGCACGAGGTGTGCAAGAGGTTGGTGGAAGATCGCGGATCGGAATCGCTCAAATGCACTGATATGACGCCGGCTCAAAAGGTATTGGAGGAATTTCACGACCACTGGAGGGAGTGCCTCGGTAATATTGACCCCCCAGCCAACCCGAAACTGATCGAGGGGAAAAAGGAAGACGTGCCGGGAGGCACGCTGGCCAGGTTCGCGTTGGAAGTCGAGCCTGGGATCATTGTCCCCTTCCTCCTGATCGAACCGAAGGACGCGAAGGGCAAGATGCCGATTGTGGTGATGGTGTCGAGTAGCGGGAAACAAGCTATTTTAAAGGAACGGGGGGAAGCGATCGCGGCCTTTCTGAAGGCTGGCTGCGCGGTGTGCCTGCCGGATGTTCGTGGGACAGGCGAAACGCGACCGGGGGATGGATCGCCCGGCCGAACAAACTCGCGAACATCGATCTCGCAGACTGAGCAAATTCTCGGAACAACGCTCATTGGTTCTCAACTCCGCGACCTTCGCGCAGTTGCCAATTGGTTACAGGGGCGACCAGAAATTGATCGTAAAGCCCTTGCTGCCTGGGGAGACTCGTTTGCCAGGCCGAACGCTCCAGAGGCGAAGCTCGCGGTGCCACTCGATGCAGGCGAATTCCCTCAAATCTCAGAGCCGAACGGAGCCCTCCTGGCTACTCTCTTCACGTTCTTGAATGGTGAGAAAGTTATTTATACGCGCGGGGGTCTCCTAGAACTCGCTACGATGCAGGATTCACCATACATTTACCTTCCACACGAAGCGATCATTCCTGGGATCGTGGCAAAAGACTGGCTAGCCTTCGACATGATCTGGGCCTTAGCTGCATCCTGGAAGCACGAGGCGGTGATTGATGCCCGCAACCGACCGATGGGTGACAAACCGATGTCACCGGCCGATGCCGCTGCATGGGTGATTGAGCAACTCCGGAAGAAGTAGACTGGGTGGCCGTCTGGATATCCTCCGAAAGATGTTCCTGGTTCTCCTTGACGGTTAGAATGTAGTTTCCCTTGTGTTCGACGACCTGTCGAGGAGATTTTAAGTTTTGTAAACTTGTCCTAATCAAGCTCCGACAGAATA
>DASZJS010000450.1:0-2434 GCA_035947935.1 Gemmata sp.
TGCGGAATCTCGGTTCAGAAGACTCTGTTCGCTCCACGGGTGGGCGCTGCATACAGACTAAGTCCCAACACCGTAGTAAGAGCCGGCTATTCGCTCTCGCCGGAACAGATCAGCATGGCGCGTGATGGCTTGTATAACTACCCGGCGACTATTACTCAGAACCTGAATGCGCCGAACAGCTACGCCGCGGCCACAACCCTGACCCAGGGCATCCCCACGCTAACTCCTCCGGACATCAGCAGTGGCAAACTGACCTTGCCGAGCGACATGCCTGTCTCGACACCGGCCAAAAACTTCATCCGCGGGTATACCGAGTCCTTCAACGCAACTGTGCAACGGGAGTTGAAGTGGGGTCTGCTGGCGCAGGTGGGGTACGTCTCCACGCTCACGATTCATCAGCACACGCGGGCGAACATCAACTACGGTCAGGTAGGCGGCGGTCAAGCCAGCCAACCGCTGTACCAGAAGTTCGGGGTCACAACCGCGATGACCGAAACATTGGCATTCGAACACATGAACTATAAGTCCTTGCAGGCCCAACTCCAGAAGCGGATGGCAAACGGGCTTCAGTTCACGGCCAGTTACACTCTGTCTAAATGGATGGGAATGTGCTGCGAAGAACAGGGGGATGGTGCACCGCAGATACTTATCCCTCAGTACTCTTACCTCAACTGGGCGTTGATGCCTGACGATCGCACCCACAACTTTGAACTTAGCGCCATCTACGAACTTCCCTTTGGCAAAGGCAAGAAGTTTGCAACCAGTGGCGTCGCCTCCGCGATTGCCGGGGGGTGGCAGACCAACTGGATCTTCTCGCGCTACTCTGGAACACCGTTCTCGGTCACCGCTCCGGGGAATTCACTCAATGCCCCGGGCAATAACCAGATGGCTGATAAGGTGAAATCGAGTGTTACGATCTACGGCGGGCATGGATTGGGTTCACCGTACTTCGATACCAGCGCGTTCGCTCCAGTTTCCGAAGTTCGCTTCGGCAATGCAGGGTGGAACTCATTGCGCGGACCCGGATATGCCAACCTCGACCTGAGTGTATTCCGTACCTTCCCGATCAGGGAGCCGGTCAGGCTGCAGCTCCGTGCGGAAGCCCTCAACCTCATGAATCACCCGAATTTCGGGAATCCTGACAGCGGCGTTACGGATGGAAATTTCGGCATCATCAACCAAATAAACCCGGGAAGTCGACTCACTGCGGAACGCTTCATGAAACTCGGTCTCAAGTTCATGTTCTAGCGACGGTCCGGTTTTCTGCTGGGCGGGCATCGCGAGATGCCCGCTCTTTTTGTCAACGCTGATGGTTGGCGCTCATCGTTTCAATTCTGCTCCGATCAGGGTGCTGCAAACACTGTGGTAACTCCGGAACGCAGAAACGCTGCAGTTCAAATTCCTTTTCACTGGGTGTCTCTCTATGAAATTTCCCCAACGCCAAAAAGCTGAGTACGTCGATGTGCGCGCCAATTCCTTCAGCGGATGCTTGCGGCTAACGATTGGACTCGTTGTAGTCTTTACAGTCGCCTCAACATTGCGGCTTTCACCTCGTCTCGCTTATGCGGCCGGGGCTACTGATACACCGAGCGCGTCCACGACAGCCTGGAGAGACGGCCGCTTCCAGATGGACGTGAGCCAGGTGGTGGGACGTTCTGATGTGATCTTGCTGCGTCCGGGCCGGATGCGTGAGGAGTCTATGCCTCTTGGGAACGGCCGGCTTGGGATCGGCGTCTGGTCGCAGAATGGCTACACAGCTCATGTCAACCGGGAGGACACGCTCCCGAAGCGGTTGTCTCCAGGGCAGATCGTCTTGCCGGGGCTGAACAGGCTCGCCAGCGCCGCCGATTATCACGGCCGCCTGGACCTTTATAACGGTGAGTTTGTCGAGAGCGGCGGTGGGATGACCGCCACCACCTGGGTCGACGACTCGGTGGACGTTATGGTGGTCGACGTAAAAGGTGCAGATCCGGAGGCAGAACAAACGGCAGAACTGAAGTTATGGATTCCCCGCAAGCCCGAGGTCATCGTGGACGGGAAGAACGCCGCTCTCGCAGAGACATGGCGCGACACGACCGAGCTGGGATCGACGGGGCTGACCTTCGGATCGATGGCGGCTCTAACTGCCGATGGCCGTGACGTACGAGCAGAGGCAGCGGGTCCGCTGGCGGTCAGGATCAGGTTCAGGCCGAATCCTGACGGAAGCTTCAGATTATTTGTCGCTTCGCCTGAGTGGCAGGGAGGAGATGCGCTTGCTGTATCGGCCGCAATGTTTGACCAGGCCAGGTCCCTAGGAAGCAAGGAACATTGTGCGTGGTGGAACCACTTGTGGGCCAGCGTGGACCTGATGAGGCTCTCATCCGCCGATCATACCGCCGAGTATTTTGAGAATCTCCGGATGATCGATATGTTTACGACCGTTGCAGAAAGCCGC
>DASZJS010000451.1:0-14152 GCA_035947935.1 Gemmata sp.
ACCCGAGAAAGTTCGCGAACGCTATGGGAAGGGCATCAACGCCATGTCGATGCTCATGGCGCGACGGCTCGTGGAGGCTGGGGTGCCGTTCGTGACCGTATTTTGGAAAGGCGACAAGGAACTCGACACGCTCTGCAAGAGCGGAGGCGGGTGGGACACGCACGGGAACAACTTCAACTGCCTGAAGGACCGCTTGCTGCCGGAATTCGATCGACCGTTCGCTGCGCTACTCGACGATCTGCATCAGCGTGGGTATCTCGAATCCACACTGGTACTCGTGTCGAGTGAGATGGGCCGCAAGCCGAAGATCGGCGATCCTCGCTCCAGTGGCCCAGGGGGAGCAGGCCGCGACCACTGGCCCGCCTGCCAGTCCGTGCTGCTGGCCGGCGGTGGTATCCGTGGCGGACAGGTGTTCGGGACGACCGACAAACGAGCAGAATACCCGGACCAGAATCCGGTTGCTCCCGAACACATTGCCCAAACGGTGTTCCACGCGATGGGTATTGATGACCTGCACGCCATTGACCGTGAAGGCCGCCCCTTCCACCTGATGGAAGAAGGACGACCGCTCGTGGAACTGTTCTGACTGCGACAGTATTCCCGCCACAACGACCTCTCCGGAGATCAATCATGTTCCGCCTCGATCTCGGTTCGGCTCGGCGTTCGTGCGATGGCATCGATCGCCGCAACTTCTTGCAAATCGGTGTTGCGGGCATGGCGACCCTGGGACTGCCGGAACTGCTCCGCGCGAAGTCGAAATCAACACAGTCTCAATCAAGTAGCAAGAATACGTCCGTGATCCTGATCTGGCTCGATGGTGGTCCTGGGCACATGGATATGTACGACATGAAGCCGGACGCCCCGGCCGAGTATCGCGGCATCTGGAAGCCGATCCGCACCAAGGTGCCGGGCTTCGACATTACCGAACTGTACCCCAAACAGGCGAAGGTGACGGACAAGTTCTCGGTGGTGCGATCGCTGCATCACGATACCGGCGATCACTTCGCTGGCGGGCACCGGATGCTCACAACGAAGGACATGGGCGTGAGCGGAGCAAACTCCGCGCAGAAGTTTCCGGGCATTGGGGCGATCGTGAATCGCGAGATCGGCTCGCGTGTCAACGGCGTACCGGGTTACATCGCGACTCCGCACGCCGCCAGCATTGGCCTCGCTCCAGGCTACTTCGGCGGGCACATGCTCGGAGTGCAGCACGATCCTTTCCTGACGGGCGACCCGAACACACCGAACTTCAAGGTGCCAAACCTGAACCTCGCGAGCGGGTTAACCCTGGAAAAGATCGAAGATCGCCGCTCTTTGCTCACGCACTTCGACAAAACTCGTGCGAGTCTGGAACGGCACCCGACCGTCGCGGCGATGGATCGGTTCAGTCGCGAGGCATTTGAGTTCGTCACAGGACCAACTGCACGCGAGGCGTTCGCCATTGGCAAGGAAGACGTGAAGCTCCGCGATCGCTATGGACGCGATAACTGGGGCCAGTCCACACTGCTTGCCAGGCGGTTGGTCGAAGCCGGATCCACGTTCGTCACGGTCCACTTCGGCGGTTGGGATCACCACTGGAATTTGAAGGCCGGATACGACAACTACCTCCCGAAAGTTGATGCGGCCGTCGCCACATTATTCGAGGATCTGGACGATCGTGGATTGCTCGACACCACGCTTGTGGTACTGTGCGGTGAATTCAGCCGGACTCCGAAGATGAACGATGGTGGCAACGGCGGCGCGCCCATGAGCCAAGGGACGCCCGGCCGCGACCACTGGGGTGACTCGATGTTCTGCCTCATGGGCGGTGGTGGCGTGAAGGGTGGGCAGATCATCGGCTCTACCGATCGGCTCGGACAGCGACCCCACACGCGGGCAGTCACACCATCGAACATCCACGCCACGATCTATCAAATCCTTGGCATCGATCCGAAATTGCAAGTGCTCGAACCGAGCGGTCGTCCGGTCAATGTCCTCGATGACCCGGAACCAATCTCCGAGTTGCTGTGACGGTTTATGGCAATTTCCACTACGAAGCCTCGCGGACTCATCGCAGTGTTGATGAGAGGATCACATCATGTCTCTCGGTTCTCGCCTTCGCCTCGCTGCGGGATCGATTGCGCCCCTTGGCTTTTGCGTGACTCTGATCTTCGCTGAACCACCTCACGACAACGCGCCACCCTGGACCGAATCCCTGTTGAAAGAAGTCAAGCTGACACCGGCCAAGGCTCAACTCGATCCAAACAAGTGGACCGGCGGTGGGCAGTATCGCCTCAACACCTTCCAGCGTCTCTGGGACGACTGGCGAGAAATCGACCCGACCGCTCGCACTGCGGCCAAGGAGTTCCTTGCGACGGATTCCTTCGACACGTTGGTCGCGACGGCTGCGCCGTACATAGATGTGAAACCACTGCCCAAGGCGACAGTAGCCCCCGCCCAGGAGCCGGCGAAAGAACCGCCAGCAGACGAGGAGTTCACCCGTGCCCTCATCGGACTCCACGTTGCACTCGATAAGCCCCTGACCGCCGACCAAAAGAAGGATCTGGGCACGCGCGTCAAGGCGGTGCCCCCGGTGGTTGCGCGCGCTGCTGCTGTGCTTCTGGAGGCGATGCCCTCTTCCCTCAAGAAGCGCAATCAAGCTGTTGCGAAGTTTGGCGGTCCGGACAAACTTCAGGCCGCATACGAACAGGCTCGCGATCTCGCATTGGATTACAAGGTAGATGCGGAAACACTGCGATTGATGCGTGATGTGGACCTCGCCGTCCTCGTGCAAGGCGGACAGGAACTCGCAAGGGCAATGGATCGTGCCGCCACCCTGCTGACGAAAGTGCCTACGGAACGATTCGACTTCACCTGGGAAACACCCATCGGGACGATCGCGCTCAACGGTACCCAGGACAACACTTACGGGGTTGGCCCGTACTTGCTCATCATCGACACCGGCGGCAACGATCGTTACGCCTCCGGTGGAGCAACAATTTCAGCTGCACATCCCATCTCACTCCTTCTCGATCTCGCTGGCGACGACGTGTACGAAGCGAAGGGCGGCCCGGCTTTCGGTGCTGGCATCCTGGGCTACGGCTTACTCCTTGATGCGGCCGGTAACGACATCTACCGCGCCGACCACCTCGCTTGCGGCATGGCATCGTTCGGGGTCGGGATACTCATGGACCGGGGCGGCAAAGACAAGTACGAGATCGACCGAGTCGGCCAGGGTGCGGCGTTCTTCGGAGTCGGCGTCCTGTGCGATCTCAAGGGCGACGATGAGTATCGTTGCTTCATGGAGGCACAGGGGTTCGGGGGCGTGAAAGGGTGCGGCGTTCTTGTGGACCACGAAGGGAACGACCTGTACGAGGCCAACGACACGAATATCCGCTATCCCTCCCCACAGGATGCAAAGCACAACACGAGCCTCGCCCAGGGGTGCGCCTTTGGTCGGCGGGACCATCCTGGTGAGGGCAATTCGCTGGCCGGGGGTGTGGGGATTCTGATCGATGGCAAGGGCGATGATCGTTACTCGTGCGGTGTGTTCGGACAGGGGATCAGTTACTGGTACGGGCTTGGGATGCTGATCGATCTGGAAGGGCACGATACCTACAAGGGTGTCTGGTACTGTCAGGGAAGCGCGGCTCACTATGGGGTTGGGGCGCTAATCGACCTGGCTGGCAATGATAAGTATCTTACCACGCTGACGATGGGACAGGGCGCGGGCCACGACTACAGCACCGCCTGGTTCCATGACGCAGGCGGGAACGACACCTACGAGTGCCCAGGGGGGTGCCTGGGGTTTGCGGTGTACAACGGGATTGGCATTTTCTGGGACGAGGCCGGAGACGACACCTACAAGACAGGGACAGCGGCATTCGGAGCAACCGGAGAGACGCGGCCGGAAAGCTTGTGTCTGGGGTTATTCATCGATGGCGGGGGTAAGAACGAGTTCCCGAAAGATAGCCGGGCGAAGCCGAAGAGTGTGTGGGTGCAACCGGCCGACAAGGCGCGACCGCTGTCATATGGCGTGGGAATTGTTCAAGAGTCACCGCCAGGAAAATGAGAGAGTTGAAACGCGACGAAGCGTCGCGGCCTACTACGTTCTGCTCATAGTTTCACGTTTGTAGCGGAAGTCGCCAGACTCCGTCTGGCTTCACGGAAGTCTGGCGACTTCCGCTACCAGAAAGATCAGTTCAAACGCTCATTCCACGCCGCGCAAAGAATAAGAGGTTGGGGTTGACTCTCCGATTCGGCAAAGGCGATGATGCGGCGGTTCCGTGAGAGCCGGGAGTGGCACCGCGGAGCGGGGTAATGGATTACCTGAGGCTGAGAGTCGGGAATGATTATTTGCCGTACGCCGTACCGCATCTCCTTCTTTGGAGGCGGAACCGATTATCCAGGATGGTATCGGCAGCACGGCGGAGCCGTACTCGCTGCGACGATCGACAAATATTGCTATCTCACATGCCGACATCTCCCACCGTTCTTTGAACACCGAATCCGCGTCGTTTACCGGCGAATCGAAACGTGCATGACTGCCCAAGAGGTTAGCCATCCGGTCGTGCGTGAGGCGTTGCGGTTCCTCCAGATCGACCGCGGTGTGGAAATCCACCACGATGGCGACTTACCTGCCCGAAGCGGCATGGGGTCGAGTTCCGCGTTCACGGTCGGACTGCTCCACGCTCTCCACTCGCTCAAAGGCGAGATGCCCACGCGGCAGCAACTCGCGACGGAAGCCATCGCTCTCGAACAGGATTCCTTGAAGGAAACCGTCGGATCACAGGATCAGACGATGGCGGCCCACGGCGGGCTGCGACACCTGAAGTTTCATCAGGATGGCGAGATCGAGGCGTCGCCGCTGATTCTTCCGCCGGGACGACTGGCCGAACTGAAATCGAACCTGATGCTGGTTTACACGGGCATCGTTCGCACCGCAGCCGATGTTGCGAAAAGTTACGTTGTGGGCATCGAGACCCGCCGTCGCCAGCTTCGCATCATGAAGCAGATGGTGGATGAAGCCATCGAGATTCTGACTGGTGGCGTAAATCTCCTGGCGTTCGGTGAACTGCTTCATGAGGCATGGCTCGCAAAGCGCAGCCTGAGCAGCATCGTGTCGAACGACGAAGTGGATGCGCTGTACGAGAAGGCACTCGCAGCGGGTGCGATCGGCGGGAAGCTCACGGGTGCGGGAGGCGGTGGGTTCCTGTTGCTGTTCGTGCCGCCGGAGCGCCGGGCTGATGTTCTCGATGCGCTCGACAATCGCATTCACGTTCCGTTTGAATTCGATTCGACCGGTAGCCAAATCATCTTCTACGAACCCGGTGTGAATTACGATGAAGTGGATCGCAAGCACGGTCACCATCGCCGCCCGGTGAAGGAACTGTTCGCGCCCGATTTCCGACCGGCGGAGGCATCGTGAACGCGAACTCACGAATCTTCGTCTCAGGCGGAAACACACTCATCGGCTCAGCGATCCTTGAGTTGCTACGCGTTCGTGGCTACGCAAACCTCATCGGCTGTGGCGCGGATGAACCCGATGCGACAGACGCGACTGCGGTGGAAGTGTTCTTCGCGTCTGAGCGACCCGAGTATGTGTTCCTTGCTGCGGGTAAGTCCGGGGGAATTGGCCTCAACCGCGATTGTCCTGCCGATCTGATGCTCGACAACTTACTGACGATCACAAACATCGTATCCGCGGCTCACAGGTGGCACGCAACGAAGCTTCTCTATTTGGCGAGTTCGTGTGCGTACCCGCGAAACGCACCGCAGCCGATGCGAGTGGAGTCGCTCACGACAGGCCCGGTCGAAGCCACCAGCGAAGCCTACGCGACCGCGAAACTTGCCGGCTGGAAGCTCTGCGATGCTTATCGCCGGCAGCACGGATGCCGCTTCATCACCACGTTCCCAGCGAACGCCTTTGGCCCGCACGATGACTTCGCCCCCGAAAGTGGGCATGTGATTCCCGCCCTCATCCGGCGGGCTCACGAAGCAAAAGTAACCGAGTCTCCCGAACTCGTGGTGTGGGGAAGCGGCACCCCTCAGCGCGACTTCGCGTTCTCTCGCGATCTCGCCGGTGCCTGCATCTTTGCGATGCGCGAGTACGACGAAGAAGTGCCAATCAACCTGGGCTGTGGAACGGATGTCAGTATCGCGGAAGCGGCTCGTACGGTCGTGGATGTCGTCGGTTTTCGCGGGCGACTCGTCTTCGATACGACCAAACCCGACGGCGCTCCACTGAAGACGCTCGATGTCGCACCGCTCCTGGCGATGGGCTGGCGGCCACGCACGGATTTCTCAACAGCAGTTGTCGAAACATACCGCTGGTTTCTGGCGAACGGTTCTGTCGCGGTCCATTCATTGACGAGCGCGCCCATTGGCGCGGCTCACGCGCAGCGAACACCACGGAGGGCAGCATGATCCCGAGACTCTATCGGTCCCTCTACCGCATTCGCCGGGTCGAAGAGGAAGTTGCCCGCGCCTATCCGACCGACAAGATCAAAAGCCCTACGCATCTCTCCATCGGCCAAGAATCCGTTTCGGTTGGTGTGTGCCATGCCCTCCGCACCGAAGACATTGTCTTCGGCACCTATCGCGGGCATGCGATGTATCTCGCCAAAGGCGGCAACCTGAACGCAATGGTCGCGGAACTGTTCGGGAAAGTGACGGGTTGCACTCGCGGCAAGGGTGGGTCGATGCACCTGATCGATCCCGAAGTTGGCGTCATGGGGACGTCGGCGGTGGTGGGTACGAGCATCGCGAATGCTGCCGGATATGCTTATGCACTGCAACTCCGCCGCTCGGATGCTGTTGTTGTGAGCTTCTTCGGCGACGGCGCGACGGAGGAGGGGGTTTTCGCGGAAACGCTGAACTTCGCAGCGATCAAGAAACTTCCTCTGCTGTTTGTCTGCGAGAACAACGGCTACGCGATCCACACACACCAGACCCGCCGCCAGGCGCGGCCCGACATCTGCGCCCGCGCGGAGGCTTATGGGGTACAGGCCGAACGGATTGATGGGAACGATGTTATCGAATTGACGAAGCGATCCCGCAAGGCCATTAGCCAGTTGCGAGCAAGCGATGGTCCGCGGCTTCTTGAGGTCATGACATACCGCTGGCGCGAACACGTCGGCCCGGGCGAAGACTATCAGTTGGGATACCGCACGGAAGCTGAGCGCGATCCGTGGGTGGAAACCGACCCCATTCGGCAACTGGCTAACGAACTCTTCGCCTCTGAACGTGCGGAGATCGAAGCAGATGTTGAGGCCGAGATTACGGCCGCATTCGCGTTTGCTGAGGCCAGTCCGTTCCCTGACGCCGCCGAACTCATGACAGACATCTTCAAGGAGGAAGCCGATGCTCTCGCCGCGAGTCGCGGGTAAGGTTGCACGCCCCGCCATCGAGCGAACACTGTCATTCGCCGATGCCGTGCGTGAAGCGGCGGACCAGGAAATGGCCCGCGACCCGAACGTCATCGTCTTCGGTCTCGATGTGGATGACCCGAAGGCGATCCAGGGCACGACGCGCGGCTTGCTTGAGAAGTACGGTCCCGGACGGGTTTTCGGAACGCCACTCTCGGAAGATGGAATGACCGGCGTGGCTATCGGCATGGCCCTGGCTGGGCTGCGGCCGATCCACGTTCACATCCGTATGGATTTCCTGCTCCTGGCTATGAACCAATTGCTAAACGTGGCCGCGAAGTCTCGCTATATGTTTGGTGGGCGTGTGAATGTGCCGATGGTGGTTCGCGCGATGATCGGCAAAAGTTGGGGCCAGGGCGCGCAGCACTCGCAGGGACTCCACGGCATGTTCATGCACGTTCCCGGAATCAAGGTGGTGGCTCCATCCACGCCTTACGATGCAAAGGGGTGTCTTGTTGCCGCCGTGCGCGACGATAACCCCGTTCTCTACGTCGAACACCGGTTGCTGCACTTCCAGAAAGGGCCAGTCCCGGAAACATCCTACATCGTTGAACCAGGCAAAGCCCGCATCACGCAACCGGGCGAGGATGTCACCCTCGTCGGTGTGTCGTACATGCAGGTCGAGTGCCTGCGGGCAGCCCGGTACCTGAAGGAAGTGGGCATCAAAGCCGAAGTGATCGATCCGATTTGGTTATCCCCGCTCGACATCGACACAATCGCCGATTCGGTGGAACGTACTGGTCGGTTACTGGTCGTCGATACCGCATGGACGAACTGTGGTGCAGCGGCTGAGATCGTCGCCCGCGTCGCGGAAAAACTCCAGGGGCTTCGCGACCTTCGACTCAAACGCATGGGCTTCGCGCCGACGACATGCCCGACCACGCCAGTTCTTGAAGATGCATTCTACCCCAACGCTCGCACCATCGCTGCTGCCACGCGCGACTTGGTTGAGGAACGTGCCTGCGGGTGGCTGCCGGTTGAACGCGCTGATCTCCAGAGCATTGAATTCAAGGGGCCGTTCTAATGCCAACGACCACTGCGACCAAGAGCGCCAGCTTGAACTGGCCGCTGATGAAGAACAACATCGCGCGCGAAGACCTCGATGCGGTGTGCGATCTGTTGCGTCAAGACGACCCCATTTTGACGCAATCGAAGAATGTTGAAGCATTCGAGGAAGAATGGTCGCGCTGGCTGGGCGTCGATTACAGCGTGTTCGTGAATTCTGGGGCATCGGCAAACCTGATTACGCTTGCGGCGATCAAGGAAATGTATGGTGCGGGCGGTGAGGTGATCGTTCCGAGCATTACCTGGGTATCGGATATCGCCTCGGTGCTGCACTGCGGATTTGAGCCGGTGTTTGTCGATATCGACCCTCGCACGCTCGGAATGGACAACGCCGAGGTACTGGCGAAGATTACACCTCGCACCCGCGCTGTGTTCCCCACACACGTCCTGGGGTACAACGCCCTCTCCCGCCCTCTGATCGACGAACTGAAGACCCGCCGCATTCCGCTCCTTGAAGATGTGTGCGAATCGCACGGAGCCACGTTCGAGAACCAGAAGCTCGGTACGTTCGGTCTCGCCTCGAATTTTTCCTTCTACTACGCGCATCACCTGAGCACTATTGAAGGCGGGATGGTCTGCACCAACGACTACGATCTGTATGAGACAACGCGGATGCTGCGGTCGCATGGCATGGTTCGCGAGATGAAATGCAATGGGCGGAAGTGGGATTACAGCGACGAGTTCCCGGATCTGAACCCGGACTTCATTTTCGCGTTCCCGGCGTACAACGTCCGGAGTACGGAGATCAATGCCGTCATCGGCCGATCGCAACTCAAGCGACTGGATAATGCCAATCGCCGCCGGATCGAGAACCTGCAACTCTTCCTGCGACATCTCGACCCGGATCTGTATCGAACCGACTTCGCCACGGAGGGGAGTTGCAACTACGCCTTCACACTGATCCTGAAGCACCCCGACAAGGGATTGTGTGAGCGGGTGATGACCGCGCTGCGAAAGAGCGGCGTTGAGTTTCGACGCGGCACGGCAGGGGGTGGAAACCAACTCCGCCAGCCGTACCTCCGCTCGCGATTCGGGCAAGACGCCTGGAAAGCGTGCCCGAACGCCGACCATGTCCACTTCTTCGGCTTTTACATCGGCAACTACCCAACACTGGATCGCGACCGCATTCAGCGACTGTGCGAGTTGCTGAACGGACTGGGAAAGTGATATTCCTTCCGATGTAGTCAGAGCAGTGCGGAGTTGCCAACAGTATCGGACTTATACTCAGTGCGATATGGGACGGAGCGTATTGGATTTCCGAATGAACTGTGTTGTTCTTCAGCCTGAAGGGCTGGGACAACGTAGCCCAGGGCAACGCCCTGGGGGCCTCATGGTGGTTTGATAATCCAGCCTGAAGGGCTGGGACAAGAAGCCTCCCACAATGGCAAACTGTCGCACCCCTTCTGGGTGCATGTGTTTGTTTGATTGTCTTCCCAGGGCGTTGCCCTGGGCTACGTTGTCCCAGCCCTTCAGGCTGAAAACCAAAAACGTCTCATTCCGCGCTGCGTGACGTGTACAGAGGTGTTCTGACGTGAAGAAACTCGACCTCGTCCTCATTAATCCGGCCAGCCGGCCGCAGGTGTATCAGGGCCTTGGGCAAAAGCTCACCGCCGTCGAGAATCCTGTCTGGGCCGGGCTGATGGCAACCTTCTGCCGCCGGAAGGGGCTGTCGGTTGAGATTATTGACGCCGAGGCCGAGGAACTCGGACATGCCACCGTCGCTGAACGGACGAAGGCGCTGAACCCGGTTCTGGCTGCGGTCGTTGCTTACGGACATCAGCCATCCGCTTCGACGCAGATCATGACCGCGGCCGGTGCGGTTTGCTCATCGATCAAGGAGTTGACACCGAACCAACCCGTGATGCTCCTCGGCGGGCATGTTGCCGCGTTGCCAGAACGCAGCCTTCGAGAGGAGGAAGCCGACTTCATCGCCGTCGGCGAAGGGCTGCACACCCTTGTGGGGCTGGTCGAGGCAATGAAATCGCCAGTGCCGGAGCTTGGAAAGGTGCCAGGGTTGATGTACTGGGACCGTGGGCAGGTGCGACAGAATCCCGGTAAACCACTTGTCACCGACCTCGATGGCGAGATGCCGAACATCGCCTGGGATCTGCTCCCGATGGCGAAATACCGGGCGCACAACTGGCACTGTCTCGATGGCCGTGACCGTCAGCCCTATGCCGCGCTGTATACCACCCTGGGCTGTCCGTACCACTGCTCGTTCTGCTGCATTCAGGCTCCTTTCAAGGCGGGCGAAGAGGCAGCGGGCATCAAGTCCACAGTGAATACTTACCGGGCGTGGGGACCAGACGCGGTTCTTGCCCAGATCGACACACTGGTGACCAAGTACGGCGTGCGAAACATCAAGATTGCCGATGAGATGTTCGTGTTGAAGCCCCGGCATGTCCTCGGTATCTGCGACCGGATTATCGAGCGAGGGTACGACCTGAATATCTGGGCGTATACGCGGGTGGACACGATCAAGGAAGGAATGCTGCCGAAGTTGAAGGCGGCAGGGTTCAACTGGCTCGCGATCGGGATCGAGGCCGGGGACGGTCGCGTGAGAGCGGATGTGGACAAGGGGTTTGACCAGGAGGACGTCTTCCGGGTCGTCGATGAGATTCGCGACTCAGGCATCAACGTCATCGCCAACTATATCTTCGGTCTCCCCGAGGACGATCTCGACACAATGCAGGCAACACTCGACATGGCGATCAAGCTGAACTGTGAATTTGCCAATTTCTATTCAGCGATGGCGTACCCCGGTTCACCTCTGTACGCACTTGCTGTCCAACAGAACCTTCCACTGCCGCGGGAGTGGACGGGATACTCGCAGCATTCCCACGACTGCCTGCCGCTTCCAACGCGGTATATCCCGGCCCGAGAGGTACTCCGTTTCCGCGACGAGGCATTCCGTACCTATTACACCGCTCCGGGTTACCTGGAGATGGTCGGGCGGAAATTCGGATCGGCAACTGTCGAACACCTCCAGAAGATGACAATGGTGCAGTTGGAACGCGATCTACTTACTGGCAAACTTCAGGTTCCACCAACCCTATTGCCGAAGGAAAACGGATCGGCCGGGGCCACTTCCGCCACTGAACTCCTCACTCTATCCCGCCGGTGAGGACTGCCATGCCAACGACCCTGCTTCTCGTTCGCCACGGGGCGACCGCTGCGAACGTAGCTCGTCCCTATATGCTCCAGGGGGCGCAGCCCGACAGCGAACTCATCGATGTGGGTGTTCTCCAGGCACATGCCGCGGGCCATGCGATTGCTGCGTTCCCAGTCGCGAAAGTATACTGCTCTCCACTTGTTCGCGCCCGCACGACAGCCGAAATCATCGCTGCACGGCTCGCTGTTCCTCTTGAGGTCGATGCGAGGTTAATCGAGGCCGATATCGGCGATTGGACGGGGTTGACATGGGAGGAGATCGATCGCCGCTGGCCGAGCGAACACGCTGCGTTCCAGGAGAACGCAGCGCAGCACGGCTACCCCGGCGGCGAAAACCTCGCGCAGGTTCGCGAACGAGTCCTTCCCGTGATCGAACGGCTGGTCGCAGTACACCCGGGAGAGACGATCGCTGTTGTGGGTCACGGCGTCGTGAATCGAGTGCTTCTTGCTCACTGGCTTGGCATTCCCCTTCGCCAGGCTCGTCAACTGCCGCAGAACAACGCTGGGTTTAGCATCATCGAGTTTCTTGATGGCGTGGCACGAGTGCGGAAAGTGAACGTCGCCGAGCATCTCGAAACGGCCGCTGCTGCGGCCTGAGATTGTTCAATCCACCCTTCCGTTGCAGACACTTGCGGACTCGCGCGAAATTGCCTGTAAGCAAGGACTGTGGTCGGGCCATTGTACCTCCAGGTATGAATCGTGAGTGTAACTGCCGGCAATCCGGCAATCCACCGAATCAAGTGGCCTTGATTCGCCTTCCGTGGGCGGGCTAAGTTATCGCCGCGTTCTGAAGACTGATGGAGGAGATCGGCCGGTGCCTGAATCCACCTCACGCCAGGAACGGCGGAATCGCTACGGGGAACTGATCCACCGGCTCAATCAGCGCTACCACGCGGAGTGGGTCCGTGCAGAACTGCTCCGCAACGAACTCGATGGGCTCCGACAATCTCGATTGGGGCGACTGGTCGCGTGGTATCATCGCCTCAAACGCCGACTGTGGCTGGCAACGCACGACACCCGGCTTCCGCTCACCGAACGTGCGATGGTTTACATCCCTCCGGCAGAGGTGCTACTGCCCACAAGTCGAGTCAGTATTGTCATTCCCTTCAGGGACTGTCCGGAATTGCTGGAGAATTGTCTCCGAAGCCTGCGTGCTGGTACTTACCGCAACTACGAGGTCGTGCTCGTCAATAATGACAGTAGCAACCCCCGCACCCTCCGGCTCCTCGATCGATTGAAGCAGCGCCGACGCTATCGTGTGGTGGACTGTCTGGAGCCGTTCAACTTCTCGCGGTTGTGCAACATGGGGGCGCGGCAGGCCCGCGGCGAACACCTCCTTTTTCTCAACAACGACACGGAAGTATTAACCTGCGACTGGCTCGAACAGCTCCTCCGCATCGGTGCCGATTCGCGAATCGGCGTTGTTGGGGCCACGCTCTTGTACCCGGATCGCACCATCCAGCACGCCGGGCTGTTTCCCCGCGCTGATGAGCATTGGGTCCATCCGTACCGGGGTCGTCCTGGAGATGACCCCGGCGACGAGGGGGAACTCCGAATGGTCCGCTCAGTTCCAGCCGTGACGGCTGCGTGTCTTCTCATCAAACGAGCGTTGTTTCTCGAACTCGGCGGCTTTGACGAACGATATCCTGTTTCAAACAACGATGTCGATCTGTGCGAGCGGGTCCGAGACAAGGGGTTGTTGGTCTTGATCAGCCCACACGCCCGACTCATTCATTACGAAGGGCTCAGTCGGGGGGTCAGTATTGAAGCCACAGCCCAGGTAAATCATCGAGCAACCAGGCGAACTACCTGACCGCCCGGGGCTCCAGTTCCTCCAGTTGGTCCACGTTGACACCATTTGTTGCTCTGCCTATATCCCAGGGGCAGTCAAGATTGAGGGCCGGTTCCGAACTGCGAAGGTTGCAAGGATGCTCGCGTATATTATCTCCGTCTGGGAGTGCCGCAACTTCTGGCTTTCTCTGGTCGTGAACGACCTGCACTTGCGTTATCGGCGTTCGGTCCTCGGCGTCGGCTGGTCGCTGGCACATCCGCTGGCGACCACCCTCGTCCTGGGCAGCGTATTCCACGTAATCTTCGACCGCCCGATCCGCGAATACATGCCGTGCCTGCTGTGCGGCCTGGGTTGTTGGGCGTACCTCACTGGAGTCATCACACAGGGCTGTCAAACCTACATCAATGCGGAGCCATATATCCGCCAACACACATTGCCGTTGGCCGTCTATCCCCTCCGCACAACCCTGGGAGTGATGATCAATTTCTTGATCGCCTTGGTCCTGGTCGTCATCCTATCGATGGGCTTGCGTGGGTGGGCCAAAGCCCCCGATATGGGCGCATTGATCCTCGCCCTGCCGGTCCTTCTCGCCTTCGGATGGTCTGTGGGCGTTTTGGCCGGGTTCGTGAACGTCGTTTTCCGCGATACCCAGCACATCCTGGATGTGGTCTTCCAGATTCTGTTTTACCTGACGCCGATCATTTATCCCATCGAGGTT
>DASZJS010000452.1:0-3585 GCA_035947935.1 Gemmata sp.
CGACACGGCGTACATGACCGACAAATACGACATGGGTTGCGGCGGCATTGGAGCGCGGATCTCGGCGTGTGGCGCCGATGATAACCATTCCGCAACCGCAGCGATGATGTTGGCTGCTCCCATTTTTCTGCAGATGAGCAAACGTGGGAACCTCGCATGCGATATCTGGCTGGTTCACCTCACCGGTGAAGAATTCCCGGCGGATTGCCTGGGAGCCCGTGCGTTGACGCAGCAATTGATTGAAGGAACGCTCAAACTTCATCTACCGGACGGCAAGACGAAGGATCTTTCGGGCGTGCAGGTGAAAGGGCTTTATGTGTCCGACATGATTGCCCACAACAACGATCGAGAAAGGGATATCTTTCAAATCTCACCCGGCGTTGACCCCGCGGCGTTCTGGTTGGCAGAACAGGCCCACATCGCAACGGAAATCTGGAATGCCTCGGTTCCGGTTTGGAACACGCATCCGGATCGTGCAGGAAAACAGCGTGGACGGAGAAGCCCACACGGCGGAGCGATTCCGGAAATTGCTCCATTCCTGCACCTATCGGGTGAGGTGCGAACATTTATTGATCCCCGCAGTACCCTTTACAACACGGATGGCCAAGTCTTCTCGGATGCGGGTGTTCCGTGTGTGCTGTTCATGGAGAACTACGACATCAATCGGTCGGGGTATCACGACACGCACGACACGATGGAGAACATCGACCTCGACTATGGCGCAGCGGTCTGCGCTATCACAATCGAATCCGTTGCGAGGGCTGCAACATTTCCGCGTGAGCCAAAATGACAAGTCATCTGTCACATTGACGACTTTGCGGGAGAAGCTGCGGCGTCATTCCCGCCTTTTGTGTGTGTCTGAATAGACTTGGCAAGCTGTAGCGTCTACAACGGTAGCAAGACGCATCCTTTTATTGGTCAATACGAACGGATCAACGCTATCCCCGGGCTTTCGGGATGCTGCGTCGAGAGAAATGCTGGGTTCTCGTTCGCTTGCTCGCAATGGAACGCTTCTTCGGGTGCTCTAACACGACTCTGTTAGATTCGGCAGGGGGTGAAGAAGGAGTTTGGATTTCAGCCTGAAGGGCTGGGACAACGTAGCCCAGGGCAACGCCCTGGGAATACGAGCAAACAACCATATGCACCCTGAAGGGGTGCGACAAAACGCGTTCATCTTCCTGGACTACTGCTGTGAGGCTTGCTGCTGTGGAGAGGCTTATAGTCCCAGCCCTTCAGGCTGGATTATCAAACTGTCATGAGACCCAGGGCGTTGCCCTGGGCTACGTTGTCCCAGCCCTTCAGGCTGAAAACCAACCCAGTTCATGGCATCTCGCTTCAGAGTAACGAAGGAGTGCTTGGGTCGTGGCCAAATGAACGGGGAGGCTCCCGTGCTGTTGATGCTTGAGGACAACTCCGAGCGTCTGGAACGGTTTGCTGCGGTGCTGCAAGACCTAGACTCGGCGTTGCCACTCCGCGTGTGGCGTGATGCCCACGCAATGATCCGCGAGGCGGGCCCGTTACTGCCCTTCGCCGCACTGATCTCACTCGATCATGACCTGGAGCCTGAGCCGGGCGCATCAGACCCTGGTGACGGATATATGGTGGCCAAATGGTTGGTATCGCAGTCAGTCGTTTGCCCGGTCGTCGTCCACTCCAGTAACGGCGAACGATCCTCGTGGATGGCTGGGGAATTCGATCTTGCTGGCTGGCCTCACTGGCGAGTTGCCCCGCTTGGCGATGATTGGGTGGAGTCGGACTGGCGGCGAATCGTGCGCCAACTACTCAAAGCGGCACGCCTAAGCAGGCGAAGCACCTGAACCGCAGTGTGCAAAGAGACGATAGAGTGCGTGCGGAGAGGCTTTGCGATGCGGGGCTTTCATTGTAGCCCGCCGCTCCGCGGCGGGTCCGCGACGGAGTCGCGGGCTACTTTGAAAACCACCTTCTTCCTGCTTTACCAAATGGATCATTCCTCACCGCGCGAAGTATAATCGTGGCCAGACGGCAAAAGTTACATTCAAGATAAGCTTGTTCACTCCCCAGGATGGGTTTGACCACTTCCCCTGGAGGTTCTCACCGTGTCGCGTCCCGCCCGCCTTCTTGCTGGATCTTGTTTATTCCTATTGTTGATTTCCTCGACTGGGTCACTTTCGGCCCAGCCTGCGAAAAAAGTTCTCGCGTTCAGCGACTCCGATGTCTGGCGGACGGCTTCAACGCCGGTTCTGTCTCCGGATGGGACATACGCCGCGTATGCGGTCTGGCCGGGCGAAGGCGATGGGGAGTCGGTCGTTCGACATATCGCCACCGGGAAGGAATTAAAGTTCCCTCGCGGTGGTGGGGTGGCGGCTGTTGGCCCGAAGTTCACTCCCGATGGCAAGCGTGTGTTGCTCTCACTGACGCCAACCAAGGTGGAAACCGACAAGGCCAAGGCCGACAAAGTGAAGGCAGATGAGGCACCACAAACCACACTCGCAGTCGTGGAACTCGCAACCGGACAGATTGCCGACAAATTCTCACAATCCGGACCTTTTTTCAGTGCTGGGGAAGGAGCGGGCTTTGTCGTTTATCGCAAGCCAACACGACCAGAACCCGCGAAGGATAAGGATGATGAAAAGGCCGCTCCAACTGGCCCGATGGGTGGCAAGGGAGGTGGGGGTAAAGGCAAGGGTCAGCTTCCCAAAGGTGGAGGCGGTGCAGGGGCGAATCCCGCCGGCGGTGAGACCTACGGATCGGATCTGCATATCCGCGATCTCGCTTCCAAGAACGAGCGGATCATCCCCGATGTGTCTCAGTTCACGCTGTCGAAGGATGGGCAGCTACTGATTTATGCTGTCGCCTCGCGGCGAGATGAAACGAATGGCGTTTATGCAATCAACCCGCGTTCTGGTGGTTCAACCGCAACAATCAAGGTCGGTCCCGGGAAGTATGCTGGTCTCACATGGGATGAGAAACAAACCAAACTGGCATTCCTCTACGATGCGAGCGCAGTCGCGAAATCCAATGTCGCCCCTCCACCACGCCTGGTAGGCACGACTGTAACTGCGCCAGTGATGCCGACTCCAGCAAGCCCTCCTCAGTGGCGTGCGTTTGTCTGGGATCGCAACGCGAAGGTTACATCGTCTTCAGTCAGCAAGCTCTCGATACCATCAATCGGAGGGCTAGGCGCAATCCTTTCGGTGGCTTTGGCTACGAATGCACCCAGTGCAGGCCTTGCGGATGAAGTTCTCGGCCCAACAACCCCTGGCCAACGGACCGGGTGGGGATTGTCTGGTGGCTCTCTTAGCTTTTCGGCCGATGGCTCCAGGCTATTCGTGAACACCGCCCCACCACGCCAACCAACTCCGCCTGCAAGTGCACCACGCCCGGATGACTTTCAGCTCGATCTCTGGCATTGGCAGGATGCGCGGCTTCAACCGATGCAGAAACTCCAGGCGGCGGCGGATCAGGCAAAGACCTACTCCGCGGTTGTGCATCTCGAAAGCAAGCAATTCCGGCAACTGTCCGATGACACCATGACTGTCGGGCAGCCTCCGCTGGGAAGCGACTGGGCTCTCGGTTCGGATGACCGCAAATATGCCTCAGCCACGG
>DASZJS010000453.1:0-9318 GCA_035947935.1 Gemmata sp.
CCAGTATCTTCTCCTGGTTGCTCACGATCGTTGACTGATTGGCCAGCAGCTTGTCGAGCCGGGCCTGGTTTGCTTCGATCTTCGCCTGGTTTGCCAGGATCTTCTCCTGGTTGCCGATGATGGTCTTCTGGTTGCCAATCACATCGTCTTCTTTCGCCATAGCAGTCGCTCCTATAAATGGTGCTTGATCCCGGTTGGTTGTGGTTTGGCCCCGCGACGCACGCGGGTACTACCTCCGCACAGTCCCACGGGCAAGAAGCCGAAACTGGAGTCGTCGCCGGTTGTGTGAGGTGGATCGCCTTCGCATTCCTCCCCACCCCACTGCCTCTGTCCACGAGCAGAAACGCAGATGAAGATCTGTATTCCTGCTCGTGAGAGGCAGTCATGGGAGCTAACAACGAAGACTGGACTGTCAGCGACGAGGAGGGCGCTCGAATTTGGATGGATGACCAACAGGACGTAAGAACGAGTCGCGGATCGCATACGATTCGTCATCAACTGCGGCGATTTCCGGGCAGGGGGTAAGGGATGCCAGCAATTTGCAAGGTGCAGGATTTGATACAACTGGGTGAAGTGGTGTTCGCACGGGCTTCCGAGAACAATTCGGCCCATGGCATGTGTCGCGACGTTCAGAAGAAACCGGCTCTCCCTCTGGTGATGCAACTGGCTCGGCCGTTGTGGTCTCTGCTGTTAGTTGGTGGTTGTTCGCAATGTGGACGTAATCGCCACATTCGGACCGGGCAGTCGATGCCAGGAACGGAGTTACCAACACGGTGAGGACGAACCCCATCATCCGTGGTTGGCGAAACCAGGTTTTGTAAAACTTCCTGTACAACACAATCCTGATCCTGAGAATAGCCGCCCCTCTCCAGATGGGAGCACCCAACACGGTAGTCTTATGGTTACCCGACACAAAGGCGAAAGCAATAGGCTGATGTATCAAAGTCGAAACGAAGATTGTTCCAAACTTTACCGTTGCTAACCGCTCGAGTGATTGGTAGTTTTACATCAATTCAAAATCACTCGATTCCCGATGACGACTCCACACTCATTCTTGCTCCGCAGTTGGCCAGCAGTTCTACTGTTTGTCGTGTCGTTAGGTTTCACACCAGGACGGGCAGCAGCCGAGTGCGGAGATTACATCGGGATTCGGAACGCACCTCCTGGTTCCACACACCACTCCTCGACAACCAATATCGATCGCCCAATACCAGATGGACTCGGAACTCCAAACCCGCTCAAGCAGCCCTGCCACGGACCAAACTGTTCCAGTTCACCCGTCCGGGAATTTCCCCCGCTGGCTCCGATTACACCAGTCAGCACCTGGGTAAAAGAGGTTGCCCAACCGTTCAGCCCGCTTGATGCCGAAATCACGACGGCTGGCTCGCTCGACCGCGACCTCACGTCACCCCGCCCCATCCATCGGGCATCCTCGGTCTTTCACCCCCCGCGCCTCGGCTGACCATCGTCACCGTCCCTTACCGTCTCACATTGCACACCTGTGCTGGCAATTCCGGTTTTGGCCGTGGAGTGCCTGCGTTCATGTGCATGCTGGACTCGGTAAGTTTCTGACGCCGTGACGGACTTCTTCATTCATGTTTCCGAACAGTAGCGTTCTGATCGACTTGTAGTTCATCGCGGCGTTCCAATCCGCGCGGATATGACGGTCAATCGTCGCCCCATTCTTCGGCGACGATGAGTGATTCCGCCTTCGCTGAACTCAAACATAACTCAACAAGGAAAGAGAAAAACATGATCCCGCTGACACTCGCGTTATTGCTCACGACACAAGGAGCCGACCCGCCTGCAAGTGCTGCTCCACGACCCGTTCCCCTCACGCGGCCCGAAATGAAGCAACTCATTGAGGACATGAAAGAACGCAAACCACGTATCCCCCTCCCCGAATTGACTGCCGAAGAGAAAGAGAAACTCGGGGATCGCGGAATGGGATACGAAAGTCGGCTGCGTTACCACTATATGCCTACCGGCGAAGCGCGAGGTGGAGGCGGTGGCGGCTTCGGACTTATCGAAAAGGATTCCGAGAGTTCGCTGGACTATGCCTTCAAAGTCCAGTTGTTCTGGATTGTGTGCCGGGCCAACAACTGTCAGTACTGCCAGGGTCACCAGGAGGGCAAACTCCTTCGCGCGGGGCAGAAGGAAGACGAGATTGCGGCACTGGATGGGGACTGGAAAGAGTTCACCCCCGCACAGCAGGCTGCATTCGCTTTCACACGGAAAATCACCTACCTGCCACATCTCCTCGCGGATGCCGACATTGCAGCTCTTAAGAAGCACTACAAGGATACGCAGATTCTGGAGATGATTTTGTCCGTGGCTGGGAACAACGCCATCAACCGCTGGAAGGAAGGCACTGGCGTGCCGCAATCCGCGGGCGGCGGCGGGTTTGGCGGCAAACAACCCGCCGATGGACCGGCCAAGCACACTTACCTGACACCGACATCGGACCCATTTAAGACCAGCATTTCCAAAGTCGCACCGGTTTACATCGATGAGAAGACGGGGAAGCCCACCAGCCTCACTCTATGCAGGCGACCGGCCCTCGAATCCCGCGAGGAAGTCGAGAAGGCACTGGAAGCGACCCGAGCGCGGACGGCACGATTGCCGCTTGTGGATGAAGACAAGGCCCGCGAAATTGTACCCGTAGACTGGCCAAAAGGTTCTCTGCCACAGTGGGTGCGCCTGCTTGCCACCTTCCCTGGCATCGGCAAATCCCGCATTACCAGCGAGCGGTCTGCTGAGACAAAGGGCGACCTCAAGCCGCTCCTAAAAGCTCAGGTAAGCTGGATCATTGCCCGCCAGGATCGCGCCTGGTACGCCACCGGGCAAGCCAAGAAGCGACTGTTCGATCTCGACCAGACCGAGGATCAAATCTACAAACTCGATGGTGACTGGAAGAGCTTTACCGAGACCGAACGGGCGATGTTCACATTGGCTAAAAAGTTAGCAGCCTCGCCTGTCGTGCTGACCGACGACGATGTCGCTCTGGCTGTGAAACTGGCTGGGCCACGCGACGTGGTGCAACTCATCACCTACACCACCAACCGGGCTTCATTCGACCGCATCACCGAAGCTTCCGGGCTGCAGCTGGAAAAATAACAAGCAGTCGCTGTCGTTGATTTCATTTGGATGAAACCGGCAGCCGCACGAAAATGCAAGATGGAATAGTCAGAAAGATCCCTCCCCTGGCCTTCGGCGCGGAGAGGTCCGGCCAAGGCCAGGGAGGGGTTTTGACTGTTTCCCTCATGATGCGTTTGCGATCGGTTAGCCCATTTCATTTGAAACTTTATTCGTTTGAGGAGGCTCACCATGTTCCGTCTGCTACTCTCAGCCTTATTGGGTGCAACAGTGGCAATCGATGAAGTACCATACCATTCCGTCAGGGCGGACGAACCCGAGCGAGTCGTATCACCCCCACTGAAACTGCCCAAGGGGGTGACCCCGGACCAGCTTGCAGATTCCAAGGAGGCTGCCCGAGTCGCCGATCTGCTCGACAAGCAGTACCCAGCTCCGCAACCGGAAGCCGTCCGAATGCTGGTCGCGATCCTCCGCGGCTCCGAGTTGGATGGGACAGACGGCTGGTTCGGACCGGGCCAGAGCCGTTATAGTTGGGCCTGGCTTGCCGAACGGCACGGGATCGATCCGAAAACTGGTTCGATCTCACGTAAGGATTTCCTGGGATCGGATATTCTGTTCGACCGGCTCGACCGCAATGGGGACGGGAAGATCGCTCAGGACGACCTCGACTGGTCCGACCGCAACCCTTACGTCATGCAAGCGAGTATGCTCAATCGCCTGTTTCGCAGGCTGGATACCAGCGGAGATGGAAAACTCACCCGAGAAGAACTGGATGCATTCTTCAAGCATGTCGCCAATGGGAAAGATTCCTTCACAGCAGAAGATCTCCGCCGGGCATTGATACCACGTGGACCCGGTGGATTCTCGCCCGGCGATGGTCCAACCATCCCTGTCCTGGTGCGAGGACTGTTTTCGGGCGAGATCGGGTCGATGAATGAGGGGCCAAAGATCGGCGAAGCGGCACCCGACTTTACGCTGAAAACAGTGGATGGGAAAGAGAGTCTCACACTCTCGAAGCTCATCGGGCGAAAGCCGGTTGTTCTCGTGTTCGGGAACTTCACCTGCGGGCCCTTCCGTGGGCTCTACCCGGATCTCGATTCGATCTACCAGAGATACAAAGACGAAGCCACATTCCTGATGGTCTATGTCCGCGAAGCGCACCCGAGTGACGGCTGGCACATGGAAGCGAATGCCCGAGTCGGTGTGAAAGTGGCCCAGCCGACCACTCTCGGAGAACGGGTGAAGGTTTGCGACCAGTTCTGCCAAAAGCTGAAGCCAACGATGCCGGTCGTGGTCGATGACATCAGCGACCCGGCCGGGAACGCCTATAGCGGGATGCCGGGCCGGTTTTACGTGATCGATCCGAAGGGTAAGGTGGCCTACAAGAGCGGTCGCGGCCCATTCGGGTTCCGGGCAGGAGAGTGGGAACAGGCACTCGCGATGTGCCTCCTCGAAAGCACGCCCGCAAAGGATCCAAAGTCTGCTCCTGTTGGCCGTGCCCCACTGATGAGCGACAAGGACGTGTGGGCGAAACTCCCAAAGGCTGAGATTGGAGGCGGAGAACCGTTGCCAAACTGGGCTAAAACAGTCGCGGTCCACATGCCCCGCACGGCTGCTGCAATGCTCGAACTCGATCAAGCTCAGCGGACGAAGAGCCCACTCGACCCCGCCCTGCGCGCGAAGATGCGGTGGGTGATAGCCAAAGCCAATCGCTGTGAATATGGCCAGACCACCGCGCTGGCCGATCTCAAGCGAGCAGCTGGGGATGAAGCGGTCAAGGTTTTAACAGGCGACTCGACACAATGGCCCACAGCCGATCTCGACCCGCTTGAGTTCGCCCGGCTCCTGACCGTTGCCGCGCCCACGATCACTGACGAACATTTTGCCACCCTGCGGAAGCGATTCGGCGACAAGAAAGTTGCAGCGATGGTTCTGCTGGCCGCGTATGGCAACTTCCAGGATCGAATCATCCTCGGTCTCGGAATCCCACTGGAAGCCGATGGGCCGATGCCCCCCGTTGCAGTGAAGTTCGCCGCCGGTGCATTCCAGGTGGCCCCGATTCTGCCCGACCAGAAGGAACTACCCCCGCTCCTCAAGGTGGGTGAGACGGTCGTTCCCCGAGACTCCGAGTGGTCAAAGCTGACCTTCGAGGATCTCCAGACCCGCCTCGAGAAGCAGCGAGATCGCACGCCAAGACTGTCAGTGCCTGAGTGGGAAAAGGTGAAGGCTGGCCTGCCCCCCGAATACGCTTCGCGGCCAACGCGGATCGTCTGGAGCCTTATCTGCAACGGGTACGCCCCCGAACTGGCAGTCCCCTGGAATGTCGCAACGCGGACGATGTGGGCCGAATCGAAGCAGGATCGCGTCTTCGAGGAGAGTCTGTTTTGGATTCAGACCCGCAGCATTCAGTGCAACTACTGCATGGGTCATTGTGAGATGCTGTTGGAAGTGGCCGGGTTGGACAAGAAGGCGGTCGCCGAACGGACACGTCGCCTTGCTGGAGATGATTGGTCCTGCTTCCCACCTGCCGAGCAACGGGCCTACGCCTATGCCCGGAAGCTCTCGCGAACCCCGTGGGAGTTGACCAGTGCGGATTACGGAACACTGGAGAAGGATCTCGGCCCCGAGAAAGCTCTGTACACCTTCTGGTGGCTGTGCCGCGGGTTATACATGACCCGCGTGTCCGACGGGTTCCAGTTGCCCCTGGAGCGGGACAACGTGTTCGCCGATTACCAGCCGAAGAAGTGACAAATAAGCCGGGTTGGTGCTACAGTTCACCAACCCGGCTTCTCGGAGTCGTCCATTCGAGACATCGCTCCGAATTTGTTTCGGCAAATCGCTTGCTTGTGTGAAAGATGAGCGCGATACCATATTCTACCGCCGTTTCCACCTTCGGCTTGGGGGTCGCCATTGCCGCGGGGGTTTTGTTTTCACCCGCCCGGGTTTCCGCGGAGTGCGGCGACTACGTCCACATTCGGAACTCTCAGCCGGCAACAGCACCGGACCCCTCAACGCGGACGCCCACTTCGCAGGACGACAACAGGAAGCAGGATTTACCCGTTCATGACCAGAGCAGTCGACCCTCCTGTCCGAAACTCGCGGAATCTCTATTCTGTTGATACTGGTGCGGTCACATTTCCATCAACAGCTCGTCCGAGTCACGCGACTGGCCCGCCGAACCATCCCACCAAGATGGCCGCGGATAAGACTGACTCGCACCTCGGCGCCTGCCGCGGAGCCCCAGTGATAAGCACACAACCGACTTCCTGTCGCTGGATCCTGGCATTCATATTCATCTGCGTAGCGTGCTCTCCTGCGTGCCCGCAGAGCCCCAATCCGGAACACCTCCGCCTCGACGGAGTGGTGCCAGCCGGAGCCCGATGGTCAGTGACAGAGAGTTGGAGTACCCTGCGAGTGGAACTGACGAACACGGATACGGAGGGGCACGATGCCCGAGTTGTCGTGTTTTACGATAATCGGCCGGACGTCCATTATGCCCGCGATGTATTCGTCCCGGGTCGGTCGACTGTCTCGTCGTGGGTAACGCTCGGTCCCGCGCCCGAGCAGCAGGGCCAGATCCACCGCGAGATCGAGATCCTACTATATGACCGAACCGGCGGGCAGGAGCGACTGATCCGCCCGCCGGGGACTGAGAGGGTTCTGTCGCACCCACTGTTCTACCGTCGCCGCAAGCCGACGATTGCTCTCCTTCCGCCCCAAGCAAAAGCCGACACGGCTTCCGAGTCGGAGAGGCTGGAGTCCATCGAGCCGTTGGAACTTGCACGCGTCTTCAGCGAGGCGGCCGGCATGTCCGAGTCCATCAGCGTGATCGAGGAGCGGTTTCTCCCACCTGTGCCCGAGGCGTTCGATGGAATCGACTTGCTGGTTCTTGCGAGCGATCACTTTGCTGTCGACCCGGTAAGTTTGCAATGTCTGCGGCGATGGGTGGAGCAAGGCGGCACACTTTGGGTTCTCCTCGACCGGGTGAATCTGGCCGGGATCTCCCCCTTACTGGGCGATGAGTTCGACCTTCAAGTGATCGACCGGGTCGGTCTGACCACGGTTCGACTACACGCAGCTTCCTCCGAAGTAGCAGAGCAACCGCAAGTCGATCGGCCTGTGGATCTGGTCCGCGTCACCCTTGGTCCCACCGACACCGTCATCCACAGGGCGAATGGGTGGCCGGCATCGTTCACCCGGACGGTTGGCCGGGGGCGGATACTGTTCACCACACTCGGGGCGCGGGGTTGGTACCGACCGCGAACGGCACACGAGCCTCGCTCGCGATTCGAGCACTTCCCAGACCAGCCGGTCTCCCTCAACCCATTAGCGGAGCTGGCCGTCCGGTTCCAACCGCACGAGAACCCGCAAGGCCTACCGACCGACGCCCTTCGGGACATGCTGATGCAGGAGGTCGGATACTCGGTTGTTACCCGGCGTACAGCCGCCACGATCTTCGGCGTTTTCCTCCTCGCTCTGCTCGGGTTGGGGATTGGCCTGCGGCGATCGCGGCGACCCGAGTTGCTCGGCTGGCTCGCCCCTGCAGCTGCGGTCGGGGCAGCTGCAGTGTTCCTAGGGCTCGGCGAGGCATCTCGCAGTGCCGCGCCGCCAACCATTGGCATCGCGGAGATTGTCGATGCCTTTCCAGGAAGCCGTGAGGCTGCGGCCGCAGGGGTATTCGCAGTCTATCGCCCAAACTCCGGCCCCGTCCCACTTATGACCGATCAGGGAGGAATGCTGGATTTCGACCACTCCGGGTTTGAGGGACAGAACCGCCAGCGAATCATGACGGACCAGGATGCTTGGCACTGGGAAAACCTGAATCTCCCGGCAGGCATTCGCACGGGCTCGTTTCGATCGACAATCCGCGCGACCCGGCTATCCGCAGTCGCAAGGTTCGGGCCAAACGGGCTGGATGGGTGGCTTACCACGGAGCCGTTCCACGGACCAACTGACGGGCTCATCATCACCGCAGGCGGGCAGGCCCTTCCGATCCGATCCGGCGATGGTGACACATTCACGGCCCGCAGCGAGGACGCATTGCCATCCGGCCAGTATCTGAGTGCAGCGGTGCTGACCGATCGTCAGCAGCGCCGGCAAGGCGTCTATCGGCAGTTGCTTGGCGAATCGCTACCAAAACACTGGCAGGGCCGTAACCTCCTCCTGACATGGGTCGATCGGAGCGAACTCCCTTTCCGAGTGGAGTCAGGAGATCGGGTGGTCGCGACAACCCTTCTCGCGATCCCACTGGAGTTCACCAGCCTGCCCGCCGACACCCCAGTGACCATCCCGCAAGCATTCATCCCGTACTCACGAATGTTGATGGGCCGACCCCGATCGCCACCGCTTGATGGGAGTATGGGGATCGAGATGGAACTACGCTTTCAGCTACCGCTTTCAGTACTCCCGCTCACGATCGAGCGAGTGCAACTCTCTGCAAAGGTCCGGACTCCAGGCCGTCGGTTCACTGTGTCCGGACACGGTGAGAAGGGACTCGTCCAGGTGTTTAATGCGGAAAGCCCACTCGACCCGATCCAGATCAATATCAACGATCCACAACTCCTGCACATTGACCCGGATGGCGGCCTGCGGCTGACAGTGACAATCGGGGAGGAGAACCAATCGCCAGTTCCAGCAAAGACTTCGCCACCCGTCAAGGGATCGCCCGGCAAGAAAGGACCACTAGGAGGGAAAGAGCCACCGGGAGGGAAAGAGTCAGCGAACACCGAGAAGGTGGCGATACAATCCACCGATTTACTCTGGAAGATCGAGTCTCTGGGATTGGAAGTCGTTGGCCGCACAGCAGTGAAACGCTAACGGGGAGCATTAATGGGGACGAACGAGCCGGTCGTCGAGATCCGTGGGCTGACGAAAAAGTACGGGAAGTTCGTGGCGCTCGACCAGCTCACGATGTCGGTCGGCCGTGGCCAGATCCTCGGCTTCATTGGCCCAAACGGTGCCGGGAAGACGACCACTATCAAGATACTGGTCGGCTTGGCACGACCGACAGGCGGAACTGCAACCGTGGCCGGTGTCGACTGCGTCGCAGATGTCCGTCGACTCAAGCGGCTGATCGGTTATATGCCAGACGTGTTTGGGTCTTACGACAACATGCGTGTCGGCGAATACCTGGACTTCTTCGGGGCCGCGTTCGGAATTCGAGGGCGGCAGCGCGTGAAGCGAATTGACGAGGTCCTTCAATTGGCGCGGGCTGGCTCCTTC